>CAISZN010000416.1 GCA_903889985.1 uncultured Hyphomicrobiales bacterium
AGAACGCTCGCCGCATCATCAATCTAGCTTTCATGGGGAAGCCAGTCGCCCCCGATGCGCCCTTCATTCTTGTAACGAACAATTATCGGGCCGATGGAGGCGGAGGATTCCCGATTGCAGGAGCAGAGGTTGCCCTACGCGCCCCGGACTCCAACCGAGAGATTGTAATTGACTATTGTCGGCGAAATGTGCCGGATGTGTTTTCAAAGTCTTTCCCTTGGAAATTCGCGCAACTTGGACAACTGACGCAGGTCGCATTCGACAGCGGTGCAGCAGGGGCATCTCGGATCTCGGATGTAGCAGGTCTCAGCCATCATGGGCCTGCGGAAGCTGGCTACGATCGCTTCATCCTCATGCTGCCCTGACACTCACATATGAATGGATCAATGATGACCGGCGAGACCCCCAAGGACCAGGTATCCTCCCTTCACGATCGTATCCGTGCGGACATGATCGACGGGATCGATGAGGAATTGGAGATGGAGTTCGATGATGCACGTCTCGACGCCCTGATCTCCCCTGATCAGGATACGGAACCCACGACTCACGACCTGAGCCGTCATTTCTATTTCAGAGAACTCCTTCGGTTACAGCGCGAACTGGTGAAGTTGCAGGATTGGGTCCAGCACAAAAAGCTTAAGGTCGTTGTGATTTTCGAAGGCCGCGACTCTGCTGGAAAGGGTGGCGTCATCAAACGGATTACGCAGCGTCTCAATCCGCGTGTTTGTCGGGTAGTTGCACTGCCTGCCCCGAATGATCGCGAGCGCACACAATGGTATTTTCAGCGTTATGTTACGCATCTTCCTGCAGCTGGCGAAATTGTTCTCTTCGATCGCAGCTGGTACAATAGGGCCGGCGTCGAACGCGTGATGGGTTTCTGCACCGAAGAGCAGTGTGAGGACTTTTTCCACACCGTTCCCGAGTTTGAAAAAATGATTGTCAGCTCGGGGATCATCCTCATTAAATATTGGTTCTCAATCAGTGACGAGGAGCAACAGGCCCGCTTCCTGATGCGCATCCACGATCCACTGAAGCAGTGGAAATTGAGCCCTATGGATCTACAGTCTCGCACGCGCTGGGAGGACTACACGAAGGCCAAGGAAGATATGCTGCGGCGAACGAACATCCCGGAGTCGCCCTGGTGGATCGTTGATGCAGATGACAAGAAACGCGCACGTCTCAATTGCATTCATCATCTGCTCGGTCAAATTCCTTATGAGGAAGTGCCCCACGATATGCCAAGCCTGCCGGAACGTGTTCGCCACCCAGATTATGCCCGGGAAGAAATTCCGGACGTGCGCTATATTCCCGTAGTTTACTGAGCTATCAATCGCCCGGTTTGCGCCTTTGGTGGACAGGGGCACAAGGTGTTTTGTCACAATTATGTCTTGTGATCTTCAAGTCATCGTCACCTTAATTTTACAGGATTGTTGCCGATCGCGAGGAGCCATCATGCAGCAATTCGCTCCACATTCACGCCGCGCACTCTTGCGGCTGAGCAGCGCTCTGGTTGCGTCCAGAGCGTTGTTTAAATATTCAAGCCTTCACGCGGCTGACCTTGAATGGGCTCAAGGAACTGTTTTTGAGGCCAAAACTGATGCTATCGAGCGTCAACTAGGCGATCCAGGTGTTCCGGGAGTTCTTGTATCAAACGGCCGTGACATGGTCCGGACTGATGCTGAGGGCCATTACAGATTGCCGGTTTGGGACGGTGCCCCAATTTTTATCATCAAGCCGAAAGGATGGTCCTTCGCGCTTGATCCCGTGACGCAGATCTCTCGTCACAATTCTGTTCACAGTCTATTCGGCAGGCCTGTACCATTAAGCTATCCTAGCAAGGGTCCCAGTGGTGTGCCGCCCGTACAAATTGATTTTCCTCTCCATCGGGTCGACGAACAGGTGTGAAATTGAGTTCCCGCAAAAGATTTTAGCTGCTGATTTAATAGTCGTGGAGCTCCTGGATTAATAGTCAATCAACGCGGCAAAGAAGAAAGTGACTGTCATCAGTAGGAGGCCGTCCTGTTACAGTAATTGGCGGCTCGACTTTGTCGGCAATCTCTCGATGTTTGAGATGTCTCAGGTAGGCGCTGATTTCAATAAGTCATGTTTGAGTTGCCATTTTTCTTGATTGATGATCAGGCAACCTTTTTGCTCGCCTTATCGTTTAGCATTTCGCGTATCGTCAAAGCAGGTTTGGGCGGGCTGAACAGATAGCCTTGTACCTGATGACAACCCTCAAGCCTGAGTTGTTCAAGCTGTTCAAGCGTTTCTACCCCTTCTGCGAGGGTTGGGATGCCAAGGTTCTGTCCCAGCATCGCGACTGATCGAACAATTGCCAGGCAATCTGGATTTTCGGCAATATCAGAAATAAAAGATCGATCGATCTTGATCTTGTCAAAGGCAAAGGATCGGAGATAGCTCAGGCTCGAATAGCCAGTGCCGAAATCGTCAAGTGAGATGCTGATCCCCAAGTCCCGTAGCTTGGCAAGAACTTCACGATTGACGTCGCTGTCCGCAAACAATACTGATTCTGTAATTTCCAATTCCAGCCGACATGCTGGGAGCCTGGACTTGGACAAGGCAGACAGAACGGCAGCAAAGAGAGTTCGACCGCGGAATTGCACTGGCGAAAGGTTGACTGCGACCTTCACATTTGATGGCCAATTCATTGCTTCACAACAGGCTTCTGTCAGAACCCAATCTCCAATCTGACAAATTAAACCAGTCTCTTCCGCGATGGGGATGAACTCTGAAGGGGGTATCATGCCTAGTTCAGGATGCCTCCAACGAATGAGAGCTTCGCAGCCAATAATTGTCCCATCCGAAATATCGAGAAGGGGCTGGAAGTGCAGTTCGAACTGTTCCTGCACAATAGCAGTCCGCAGGTCAGCTTCCATTGACCGGCGGGCTTGCAGGTGGGCGTCCATTTCTGGCTCAAAAAAACGATAACCGTTCTTTCCATCAATTTTGGCGCGGTACATCGCTATATCAGCGTTCTTCAACAACGCATCAGCTATAGAACCATCGTCAGGGGCCACACTTACGCCAACGCTTGCACCAATAACGATTTCCTGTCCGCCTACCTCATAGGGCATGGAGAGGACTTCGACGAGATCAGCGGCAAACTGGATTTTTGAAGTCCTGCTGTTCACAGCAAACTGCACGACTGCGAATTCATCTCCACCCAATCTGGCAACCAAACCACTGCCATCGGAAATCCTGCGCAGCCTGGAAGAAACTGTCGCCAGGACTGCATCGCCTGCTGGATGTCCGAGTGTATCATTGACGCGCTTGAAGTCATCTAAATCGATGCAGAAAACGGCAAGTTTAGGGCCTGACTCTGATAGCTCGTGTAAAGCTTCTTCGAGCGAAGAGCGTAGTAGAACCCTGTTGGCGAGACCCGTCAGGTGATCGTGATGAGCCATGTGGAATATCTTGGCTTCTGCTTCCCGCTGGTCGGTGATGTCTATAATCGAAGCAAGCACCCGAGAGGTATCTGTAAGCCAAATTTTCCGCGTGTAGCACATTACATCAAGCTGGCGGCCTTCAGCGTTATGATGCTTCATACTCAGCGGTCGCTTACCATCCAATTGATCGAGAATATTTTCGCGAACCTGTTTGCGCCCGCTTTCATTCGCGCAGAGTTGAAGGAAAGACATTGTCTGGAAGTCATCAAGTGAAAAGCCGTAATGCTGAAAGGCTGATTCATTCGCATTTGTAATCTGAAAGGTATGAGGGTCAAAAACAATATTAGGTATAGGGTTGCTATCAAATAGAACCCTCACCGAATCCTCACGCTGCTTGATTGCGGTGATATCGGAGAACGAAATGGCAAGGAGTTCGCCAATTCCGATGGCTGTTATATTCAAATATTTTCGCACACCTCTCAGGCTGGTATAGTCCAGCTCGAAAGTCACTGTATCTCCTGAGTTCCTGACATTGGCCAGATGACCATAAAAGCCGACAAACTCCGAAGCTGATATATATGACGAGAGATAGCGCCACTGAATCTCGCTTTCTGTCTCGCCGAGATAAGCACAAGCTGCCGAATTACAACTCATTATTTGATAGTCACGCTCTCCATCGGTCCAGGATGTTCGCGCAAGCACAAGCATTCCCTCGCTTGTCGACCGATAAATGGCATCGAGAAGATTCTCGCTCTTCGCACGCTGCCGGCACCAGGCCATGACAATCGGCTGCCCTTTCCAGTCCAGCGGAAGAAACAGGAAGTCACATATTCCCGCGCTTCCATCGTGCACGCATGCCACGTGAGTGACGAAACATTCCGTTGAATTCAACGCTTCGTGAACGCCTTGTGTGATGACGTCTGAATAATTTCGCGAGAGACCGTCGAGGCGCCTTGAGTCCGAAGCCAATCCTGTTTGCAATGTGAATGCTTCGCCACAACGCAGATGACAGATATCTGGGTCCAAACGAAAGATGGCAATTTCGCGTGCCAGATGTCCCAAATGTCCAATAGCGACATCCTCGTATTTTGGAACAGGTGACTTATGGCGAGCCTCTTGCCACCGCTGTTTAAGTCGCTTCAGATCTTCGACCTCGCAGGGGGCAGACATTTCGCCATCCATCCGGTTAATTAATCAGAACAAAGGTTTCTTTGTCGCTGCACAATATCTGCCCATAAAATTCTAATACTTTACTTCCGCCGACGTCACCTGAGTGACGTAAAAATGTCATAAATCATCATTTAAGGAAAATCATCTCGGGCATTTACGCTGCCCGTCGGGGCCCCTACTTGACGACCTTCAGGCCAACTTTCTAGGTTGCGGGCATGATTTTAAGAGTTTGGCGCTTCACAGAATCCTTGTCTGAAAACCGAGGGATAATTCAAAACCACGGTCCAAATGACTCACCCCCACTCGTACAGAACTCACGGGGGTGTCATGAGATATATGACAGAGCGCTTTGACAATGAGGGGCTTTCGTAAGCGACTCGACTGCTGTATCTCCCCAAGATGACCTTGGCAGCAATAGTCCCCGAGCGGTCCCGGATTGTCGTAACAGCCGTGCTCCTAGGCCAGCGCATCGATACAGCAGGCCTTGAGCGTCCCGACATGATTCAATCCAACCCTCTCGTCCTTCGAGACGGGGCTGGGTATGTTGCGCTCTATCGCTTCGGCGTTGCCGTCTTCACTGGAATGACTATCGTCGAACAGGATGCCTATGTCCGTGCGCTCCAACCGAGAATTTCGGGGCGCGCAGCTCCTGAAGACACAGAGACGGCCGCGGTTGAGACGGGTGGAATCCAGGAGGATCGAATCCCGCCAGGCGGCCCAATTCAGGTGCCTGAGTTCACTCCCGAGCGGTTCGTCCTTCTTGCCGATGCCCTAGCGAAGTCGGTCGCTCTTGGCCGAGACGAAAGGGAAATTAACCGCGTTTTTGATAGCATCGAGCCGCTAGCTGTATCGCTTGCGTCTACGGGTACCGCACCGTTTCCGAGGAAGAAACTTCTCAAGTTGATCGGTCAGATCCTCGTTGCCCAGCATAGAGTATCAGGGCGTGTTGCAGTTGATGAAAAGCCGGACATTCTTTGGGATCGTCCAGGTCTCGAACGTCTCCATGCCCGCCTTGAGGACGAATATGAGCTCAAAGAGCGAGCCACAACGCTACAGCACAAGCTCGAAGTTGTCGTTGAAACGGCGCGCACGGTTACGGAGATTCTCGATACTAATCGCTCAACCCGATTGGAGTTGGTGATTGTTCTGCTGATATTCATTGAAACAATTCTGAGTACATACTCAATCTTCAAAGGCCTGCTTCATTAAGATATCCTAATTGCGAGCGAAAAGACTAATATAAAAATACATTTTTTGGGAAGCTATTCAATTTGACTTCGCGCTTTCGAGTGTGCCTGAGAGTGCATTCTGAGGCGTTTTGTTTTGGCAGCGCGTCAGGTGTCTTCTAAAGAGTTCAAGCATCATGAGGGCTTGTTTCAATATTTATATGGATATTCCAGACATTGGTACCATATCGAAAGCCTTGGACGTAAGCTGAGAAGATCGCGAATTCTAGTCAGCGCGGCGAATTAGGACGGCCAAATCAATGGCGAACAAGCTCCGCAATAGCTCCGAACTGTCATACAATATTCGTCATAATGTCATCCAATGGCTTCAAGCGAGTTCGTTAGAATTCAACTTTGAGGCTCGGAAGTAGATGCATCCTCTTCCACCACATGACCTTGTTAAGGGAGCTATTGAGGCAGTCATCGCCGCGGGCAGTTTCGCGTCACGACGAGGTTGGATCCCAGCAACCTCGGGCAATTTTTCTGTCCGCGTAGATGCAGGGCATGTGGCGTTGACGCGAAGCGGTGCAGACAAGGGTGCGCTTTCCCAAGAAGATGTCCTGATACAGCCGTTGCGTGAGTCGCTCCTGCCAAATTCTTCCGCTGAGGCCCTCCTCCATCTAGATATTTATGAGGATGACCCCTTGGTAGGCGCCGTTTTCCATATCCATAGCCGCGCGGCGGCCTTGATATCTCGTGCCCACCTGGAAGCAGGATTTGTGCGCTTGACCGGCTGGGAACTACAGAAAGCCTTCGCCGGTGTCAGGACACATGAAGCTGCAATCGACATCCCTATTTTTGTCAATGACCAGAATATTCCTGAACTTGCGGTCCGCATTGCTGAACACCGCGCGATGTCGCGTAATTCCAATCGTTTGACAAGTCCTGGATACCTGATTTCCAGCCATGGTCTCTACGCATGGGGGCAGAACAGTCGCGAGGCAATGCGTCATCTCGAAGCCTTTGATGCACTACTCGAATTGCTTCTTCTTGAAGGGGCCTATCAACCATGACCCGTTTGACTGTCTTTAACACCAAGTCTCCATCAAAATCGATTATGGAGACCGAGGAGTTTTCTTCGATTTCAAAGCAGCTCATATCCATTGGCGCGCATATCGAGCGATGGCCGGTTGACAGGCAGCTGGCCCCGAACCCGACTTCAGATGATATCCTGTTCGCCTTTGCCCCCGAAATCGAGCGCCTGAAATCTGAGCGCGGTTATGCAACAGCTGATGTGGTTCAGATCAAGTTGGGCGATCCAAACTGGCCAGCAATGCGCCAGAAATTCCTTGCTGAACATATCCATGATGAGGATGAAGTGAGATTTTTTGTCGAGGGTACCGGAGCTTTTTATCTACACGTCGGTGATGAAATTTATCAGGTGATCGGTGAGGTCAATGACCTATTGTCTGTGCCGCGTGGCACCAAGCATTGGTTCGATGGCGGTCCCGACGGCTTCTTCACGGTGATCCGACTATTTTCCGATAAAAATGGGTGGGTTGCTCACTTTACCGGCGACCCTATTGCAGAAAGTGTCCCAACCTTTCATGTGAGCTAGCAACTGATGAAATGTCATACGTTGCCTGAAGTTCGCGCTATCCTTCTCGATATTGAGGGAACCATCAGTCCACTAGCGTTTGTTCGGGAGGTTTTGTTCCCATACTCCCGCTCGAAGATATCGTCTTTTATTCTAGCGAACCAAAACAGAACTGCTGTTGTCCAGATCCTCGCAGAAGCGTCACGACTTTCAGGCGGACTTGATCCGGTTACAGCGCTTGTTGGATGGCACGATCGCGACGAAAAAAGTCCGCCTTTGAAAGAACTCCAAGGGCTCATCTGGGAGCAAGGCTATCGGGAAGGGGCGCTGGTGAGTACATTGTTCATCGATGCGCTTGAAGCTATCCGGCAATGGAATCAGTCTGGTATTCCAGTTTACATTTATTCCTCCGGCTCCCTACACGCTCAAGATCTGTTCTTTGAGCACAATGAGGCTGGTGACCTCCGCGCGCTATTCTCAGGCTTTTTTGATACAGGCATTGGTGCCAAGACAGCGTCGGCTTCCTATGAAGAAATTGTTCGCAAGATCGATATCGATGCGAATTCGCTCCTTTTCCTTTCCGATAGCGTTGCTGAATTGCGGGCAGCAGAGCAAGCAGGCCTGATGGTCATGCATGTTGTGAAGGACGCAACGGTCCCGGTTGCCGGATTCAAACCGGTTCACAGTTTCCGGGATATATTGGCACCGCGGCTTTGAGCCTGATGCGCTATATGTTGTGGCTGACGTGTTTATGGAAGGCCCCTATGACGGCGATGGCATCATACGCATCCGTATGTTAGCGAATGAGGGCTTGCAAGCTGCCGAGTGTCATAGACCTCATCAGGGCTTCTGGGTTTATTTCTCATAAAAACGAAATCCGACGTCGGATAAGTCGCTGGGAAATCGCATAAGAACCTGAATATAGTGTTCTTGGTAGGTCTTGAACTGGCGAAAGTCTTGTCAGTGCCTTCTCTCTCTATCTTCCCGCGTCAGGCAGAGTTTAGAGGTGCGGGACCATCGCGACCAAAAAAAGTCTGCCTACCCGGAATAAAACCCGGCCCACGCGAGTCTCCCCAATGAGCCACCCTCACAGCGAGGGGCTGCCAGCTTCGGAGACGGTCATGGTCAAGGATACGGAATGCACAGTCACAAGACGCTTCGCGCTGGAATGCATGACTTGGGCAGGCACCGGCCTGCTGTGGTCGGTGGTGGGGGGCGTGCCTGTGTCACGGCTGCTCGGCAGCGTTCAGGCAGCGCCGGCGGGCTTCTCCTTTGTCCAGATTTCCGACAGCCATATTGGTTTCTCGAAGCCAGCAAATCCTGATCCCACAGCAACTCTGAAAGAGGCGATCGACCGCATTTCTGGCAGCGCAGAAAAGCCGGCATTCA
>CAISZN010000417.1 GCA_903889985.1 uncultured Hyphomicrobiales bacterium
ATTCGCTTATCCAGAAACCTACTCCAAAGTGGGGTCCGAAAGCACGGAAATACCGCGCTAAATCCCGGCTTTTCATGGACTTTTCACCGGTCATCGACCAGCGCGATCAGCCTGCGTCGACCCGCCCGGCGGAGACCTTGAAAACCTGTGTCTTTTCAGGGGCTTCCAAAAAGGCTGCCGGATCTGCTCCGGTCAGGAAAACTTGCCCGCCGAGTCGTTCGAGCGCCGCATAGAGCGCGGCGCGGCGCGATGGGTCGAAATGAGCGGCAATTTCATCGAGCAGGACAAGCGGAGCAATACCGCTCATGGCTCCCACAAGCCGCGCATGGGCGAGGACGAGCCCTACCAGCAGGGCCTTCTGCTCACCCGTGGAGCAGCGATCCGCATCCGCCTGCTTGGGGCCATGGCGCACGACGAGGTCGCTCGCCTGCGGACCGATCAGCGTGCGGCCGGCAGCTGCGTCACGACCACGATTGTCGCGCAGCAGGGCGCGGTAGCGCTCCTCGATCTCGAGCGCGGGCATCTCGTCGATCAGCCGCTCGATGTCGCCCTCCAGCGCCAGCTCTGCCCATGGGAAGGGCGATGTCTCATCTCGCTCCTCGGCAATGAGCGCCGCGAGCCTCGATGCCGTCTCATGGCGGGCGGCAGACACGGCGACCGCGAGCTCGGCCAGCTCCCGCTCGGCGGCGTCGAGCCACTGGCTGTCGCGACTGCCCTCCTCAAGCAGGCGATTGCGATTGCGCAGGGCCCGCTCCAGCCCGTTCACGCGGGTTCCGTGGTCGGAATCCACTGCCAGCACCAGACGGTCGAGGAAGCGCCGCCGGTCGCCCGCAGGGCCACTGAAAAGTCCGTCCATGGCTGGCGTCAGCCAGACGATCCGCAGGTGATCGGCAAAGGCCCTCGCGGAGCCCACAGGCGCCCGCTCGATCCGGTAGCGTCGCTGGGCCGGGTTGAATGCGCTGGCCGGTTCGAGCCCGGTGCCGAGCTGCTGGCGAATGCCATCGGTCTCGACCTCGACGGAAACGGCCCAGCCGCCGGTCCCCCCGATACGGGCCATCTCGGACAGCTCCGCGCGGCGCAGGCCGCGCCCGGCGGTGAACATGGACAGGGCTTCCAGAATATTCGTCTTGCCCGCCCCGTTGTCGCCGGTCAGCACCACGAGCTGCCCGGACATGGCGAGGTCCAGGGTGGGATAGGAGCGGAAGTCCGACAGGACCAGCCGGCGCACGTGCGGGCGCTGACCCGCAGCGCGCAGGGACGCGTGCGGCTCGCTTGAAGGAGCGGCGGGATTCGGCAACATGACCCGGTGATAGCGCCCCGGTCAGGAAGCGCAAGCACCGCAGGCCATGTCAAACGCGCATCGGCATCAGGACGTAGAGGGCTGCGGCGCCATCGCGGTCCTGGATCACCGTGGGCGAACCGGGATCGGCCAGTTTGAACAGGGCCGTATCGCTGTCGAGCTGCATGGTGATGTCGAGCAGATAGCGGGCGTTGAAGCCGATATCGAGCGCCGGTGCATCGTAATCGACCTCAAGCTCTTCCGTCGCCGAACCCGAATCGGGGTTGGTGACGGAGAGCGTCAGCTTGCCCTCTGTAAGGGAGAGCTTCACGGCGCGCCCGCGCTCCGAGGAGATGGTCGAGACGCGGTCGACGGCAGCGGCGAAATCACCGCGCTCGACGGTCAGGCGCCGGTCGTTGTTGGCCGGGATGACGCGGCTGTAATCGGGGAAGGTTCCGTCAATCAGCTTGGAGGTGAGAACCACGGACCCGAAGCTGAACCGCGCCTTTGTGGTCGACATCTCGACCTGCACTTCGGCACCCAGATCCTCGATGAGCTTCTGGATCTCGGCCACGGCCTTGCGCGGTACGATGACACCGGGCATGCCCGCCGCGCCCTGCGGCGCAGGCAGTTCCACGCGGGCGAGCCGGTGACCGTCGGTGGCTACGGCGCGCAGCATCGTATGCCCTTCGACATCGGTCGTGTGCATGAATATGCCGTTGAGATAGTAGCGAGTCTCCTCGGTGGAGATCGCGAACTGGGTCTTGTCGATCAGCTTCTTCAGGTCACCTGCGAGCAGGCTGAACTTGTGCGACAGGTCATCGGCCTTGAGGTCGGGGAAGTCGCTTTCGGGCAGGCACTGCAGGTTGAAGCGCGAGCGACCCGAGCGCAGCAGCATCTGGCCGCTGTCGCCGGTCAGTTCGAGCGAGACCTGCGCGCCTTCGGGCAGCTTGCGCACGATGTCGTAGAGCGTGTGAGCTGGCAGGGTCGTCGCGCCGGCCTGCTGCACATCGGCATCAACGCCCTCGGTGATCTCGAGGTCGAGGTCGGTCGCCTTCAGCTGCAGGGTGCGCCCGCTGGCCTGAAGCAGCACATTGGACAGAATCGGGATCGTGGTGCGTCGCTCCACGACACGATGCACGTGACCCAGGGATTTGAGCAGCGCTCCCCGTTCGAGCGTAACTTTCATGGGGCCTCGTCCATTCCTCGTCGCAACGCGCCCGGACCAGCCCGGGGGCGAAATTCTATGCGGGCAGCCTGCTGCAGTGCAAGCGGTGCCCGGCCGCAATTCGGCACCACTTGAAGGGCTCCGGGCAGTTATCCCCGGAACGCACCACATGTCTAACCTTAACCGGCCCTTAAATCACCGTCTTTAGGCTCGACGAGACCGCATTCATGGATGCGGAAGGGCAGATCACGGTGCGGGCGCAATGACCGGGCGAGACGGGCCGAAGGACCGGCGGGAGCCGCGGCTCGATTTCGGGCCAAAGGGTGGGCCGGAACCGCTGCGGGCGGATCCGGGCGATCGCCCCGGCGCGTCGCGTGGCAAGCGCCGCAAGGGCGAACGAATCGAACCCGTTCTAGGCCGTTCGGGCGGCGCGGATCTCAGGGCCACACGAGAGGATGCCCGCTTGGGCAATGGCAGCGGCAGCAAGGGCGGCAAGGGCGGGGAACCGCGGGCTTCCGCACGCCGTCGCAAGGCGCCATCGCGCCGCGGTCGCAGCCTGATCGGCATGATGGCCTATTGGTGCGTCGTGCTGGGCATCTGGGGCGGCATCGGCCTGTCGGGCCTGGTTGCCTATCACGCCATGCAGCTGCCACCGATCGACCAGCTCGCCGTTCCCAAGCGCCCGCCCAATATTGCAATCATGGCCGAAGACGGAAGCCTTCTCGCCAACCGCGGCGACACGGGCGGTGCGGCGGTTCGTCTCGCGGATTTGCCGGCCTACCTGCCAAAAGCCTTCGTTGCCATCGAGGACCGGCGCTTCTATTCGCACTGGGGCATCGATCCTTTTGGCATCGGCCGTGCGCTTGTCCGCAACATCACCCGGCGCGGCGGAATGGAAGGCGGCTCGACGCTGACCCAGCAGCTCGCCAAGAACCTGTTCCTGACGCAGGAGCGCACCTTCTCGCGCAAGATCCAGGAGGCGATCCTCGCGCTCTGGCTCGAGCACACCTATTCGAAGGACCAGATCCTCGAACTCTATCTGAACCGCGTCTATTTCGGCTCTGGCGCCTATGGCGTGGAAGCTGCCACGCGCAAATACTTCGGTCATGGCGCGCGCCAGACGACGCTGGCCGAAGCAGCCCTGCTTGCAGGCCTGATGAAGGCACCCACGAAGCTCGCGCCGAATCGCAATCCGACAGGCGCCTCCGATCGCGCCGCACAGGTCATCGCGGCCATGACGCAGGCGGGCTTCATCACGGATGCGATGGCCAAGCTCGCCCTCGCAGCCCCCGCTGGCGCCGTGAAGGATCGCGCCGGCGGCTCGGTCAATTATGTTGCTGACTATGTGATGGACGTGCTCAACGATACGGTGGGCGCCATCGATCAGGACATCGTCGTCTCGACGACGCTTAGCGCACCCATGCAGATGGCGGCTGAAAAGGCCCTGTCTGAAGAGCTCGACAAGCAGGGCGCCAAATTCGACGTGGAACAGGGCGCTCTGGTGTCGCTGGATCCCAACGGCCAGATCAAGGCCCTCGTGGGTGGCCGCAATTATGCCGAGAGCCAGTTCAATCGCGCGGTGGCCGCCAAGCGCCAGCCCGGCTCGTCCTTCAAACCCTTCGTCTATCTCACCGCGCTGGAGGCTGGCCGCACGCCCTCCAGCACGGTGGAGGATGCGCCGATCACGATCCGCGGCTGGCATCCGGAAAATTCGACGCGGCAATACTACGGTCAGGTCACGATGACCCAGGGCCTTGCCATGTCGCTGAATACGGTGGCCGTGCGGCTGGCATTGGAGGTCGGCCCCAAGACCGTGATCGCGACTGCTCATCGCCTGGGCATTGCCTCAGAGCTGCAGCCCAATGCCTCGATTGCGCTGGGCACGTCCGAAGTCACACCGCTGGAACTTGTCAGCGCCTATGCGCCCTTTGCCAATGGCGGCATCGGTGTCCAGCCGCATATCATCCTGAAGGTACGCACCGCCGATGGCCGTGTGCTCTATCAGCGCAAGGGCGCCAGCAATGGGCGCATGATCGAGCCGCAATATGTGGCGATGATGAACACGATGCTGCAGGAAACCCTGCTCACCGGCACGGCGAAGAAGGCGGAACTGCCGGGCTGGCAGGCCGCGGGCAAAACCGGCACCAGCCAGGATTATCGCGATGCCTGGTTCGTCGGATACACAAGCCAGCTGATCACGGGTGTCTGGCTTGGCAATGACGACGCCACGCCAACCAAGAAGGCCTCGGGCGCCAATCTGCCGGTCGATATCTGGAGCCGCTACATGCGCGAGGCGCTGAAGGGCATGCAGCCCTCGCCGCTAAGCGCCGGAACGTGGCGTGCGGGTCCCACCGCGCCGCCGCATCCGCAGCAGGACATGCCCATCGCCACCGTCACGCCGCCCACGCCCGTTCAGGCCTCGCCCCTGCCGCCGACGGCAGGCAATCGCCCCACGACCGCCCCTCAGAGTGCGCCGAAAACACCCACGCCGATGCCCGTTGCATCAGCGCCTTCCGCCCCCATCATGCGCAATGGCCAGCGCGTGGAACCCGTCGCCGACCTCTTGCCACCTGCGACCATCCCGCAGGGGAATGCGCCACGCCGCACGGGATCGCCACCGCCACGGGATGAGCGCAACTTCATCGACAAGCTGTTTGGCGGCTGAGGCCTATTCGATCTCGTAATTGCGGGCGAAGTCCTCTGGTGGCGTCGTGCACCAGAGATAGAAGCTGTCTTCCGCATCATGCTCGCCGGCGTCCCAGGTGGCATCGACCGGGACATAGTCCATGTCGGCCGAATATTCGGCATAGCTGCCCCAGGGATCGCGCACATAATGGAAGTAGTTGGATCCGAGCACATGGCGGCCAACGCCCCATCCCCGCTCGAAGCCCGCACCTGCCATCTGCATGGCGCCAAGCCCGATGTTGTCGACGCTGCCCATGTCCCAGCTTGAATGGTGCAGGCCGGGGCCGTCGGATTTTACGAAGGCGATCATGTGATGATCGCTGCCATGGATCCCGTGACAAAATGCGATGATGTCGGCGGCGCAATCGGAAATGCGCAGGCCGAGGGCCTGTGCGTAGAATCGCGCCGAGCGCCGGGTATCACGTGCATAGATCGCCATGTGGGAGAAGCGGCGCGGGCGGGCTGCAGCCGTCTGCTGGCGCGGATAGGCACCGCGCAGGTTCGCCCCGACGCTGATTGTATCAAAGGGAGCCTTCGCATCGGGGGAAGTCTTTTCCGCTGCGCGGATTTCCACCGGCAGGCCGTCCGGGTCATGGAACCACAGGCCATTGCTTTCAAAGCCAGCAGGCGCGGGAATCTGCTCGATACCGAGTTGGTTGAGCCGTTCGCGGAAGCGCGGGATGTCGTCAGCGAAGGCGCCGAAAGACACATAGTGAAGCTTCTTGCGGGGCCCCTCCGCCATGCGGCTCCAGCAATGGGAATTGCCGGCGACCCTCATGGCGAGCTGGTTGCCTTCAGGCGTCACGTCGAGGCCGAAGTTTGAGTAGAAGCTCCGCGCCGGTTCAAGATCCGGTGTCAGCATGGCAAAGTGATCGAGGGAATGGACACCGAGCTCGCCCGGTCGACGAATGGGGCTTCTGCTTTGACCGACCGTCATCGATGTCCTCCCTTGTTTTTACTCCGCGGCAATCGGCATGGGCCGCGCTGACACAGTATTAGGGAGATCCCGGATCTGTGGATAGACCTCCTTGGCAAAGAGCGTCATGTTCGAGACCGTACTCTTGTGGTCGAGGAAGCCCGCCTGCATCATCATGAGCAGGTGATCGAAGCCGCCGACCCGCTCATATTCCCGCTTGATCTGAGCCGCGACCTGATCTGGCGTGCCATACATCACGACGCCCAGTTCTCGCTGTTCTTCAATCGAGACGGTGCGCAGCGAGTCGTTGGTTCGCGAGCGCGCATTCACGCCGCTGCGCATGGCCGCCACATTGGCGGAGACCGGGACGAAGCCCGGCGGGTTGCGGAACTGCGGTTCCACCTTGGCGGCGAGATACCACGTCAGTTCGCGCACGCCCCGTTCAGCTTCAGCCTCCGTGTCGCCCACGTAGACGATGGGCATGAAGGCCGTGCCGCCGCCGCCGGGCTGCCCATTGTCGCGATAGGCCTCGCGATAGATGTCGAACAGCATGCGCACCTGCTGATAGGGCTGCAGGAAGGTGGCAAAGACATAGCCGCTCGAGGCTGAACGCCTGACGGATTCGACATCGGAAGAGCCCGTCACCCAGACTGGCGGATGCGGCGTCTGATAGGGGCGCGGCCACAGGTTGACGCTGCGCTTGTGGGTGAACTTGCCTTCGAAGTTGAAGGGACCGTCAGTCGTCCTCCATGCCTTCACGCACAGATCGACGCCTTCCCACAGGCGTTCCAGTGTCGTGGTCGGATTGGTGTTGCCGCCGAAGACCTCGTAGGGCACGCCGCGAACGAAACCGGCATTGAGGCGACCGCGCGAGATGCAGTCGATCATCGCCATTTCCTCGGCGATGCGGATTGGATCGCCGCGATTGGCAATCGGGTTGCCCAGGATGCAGATGCGCCCCTTCTTCGTCTCGCGTGCGAGAATGGCAAGGGACAGGGGTGCTGCGACATCGATGCAGGTGGCGGTCTGATGGTGCTCGTTCACCATGCAGTTGAGGCCGAGTTCGTCGGCGATTCCATATTCATCGAGATAGCGATTATAGAGATCGGCGCCGATCCTTGGGTCGAAATTCCGGCTCGGCAGATTGACGCGCATCGATGAGATTTGATCGAGCGGCGGCAGATGCGGATAGGGCATCTCGGTGAAGTGCCAGGCGTCCATGTTTCCTCCTCAAGCATCCCTGAAGCTTTGGAGGCATTGTGGGAGCCGGCCAGGCCGGCACCCTTGCGCTGGATCAACCCTGAGGCCGGGGAGACCTCTATCGAAAGCTCGTATTTGCTGCCCTCTCAGAGGGGCAGCCAGCCAAAGGAACGGATCAGTGCAGGCTCACGGTCTGCAGCTCATGTTCCCAGGCATTGGCGATCGCCGCATCCCTGGAATCCGTCAGCATGATGGGCGAGCCATCCGCGTTCAGCAGGGCAAAGAGCTGGACGCCCGGGCGCAGGCCTTCGACCTGCGGAAAGAGGCGCTTCACCTCTTCGTACCTCATCGGCTTCACATAGGCGACCTGCCCCCCGCCCAGATGGGCAAGCTGTTCGGCGGTCAGCGGATTGGTCTTGATCGCATCGATCATGGTCTTACTCCTGCACTTGCGGACCCTTTGGTCCCGCGTTGGTGCGGACGGTTAGTCCCGCACCGAAATATCGATCCTGCGAATGACACGCTCGGGCTCAGGTCGCGCCAGATCGACAGATAGAAGTCCATTCCTCAGGTCCGCTCCGAGGACCTGCATTCCTTCAGCAAGCAGGAAGGTGCGCTGGAACTGCCGCGCGGCAATGCCGCGATGCAGGTACTGGCGATCCTTGTCATCCTGTTGCCGTCCGCGGATGACGAGCTGCTGCTCCTCAACCACGATCTCGAGTTGGTCTCGGGTGAAGCCGGCTACGGCCAGCGTGATGCGCAGGCGTTCCGGCTCGGTTCCGGTGCGGGCAAGGCGCTCGATATTATAGGGCGGATAGCCATCTGAGGCGGTCCGCGTCACGCGGTCGAGCGCTCGCTCGATGTCATCGAACCCCAACAGGAAGGGGGAGTTCAGGGTAGGTACTCGCGACATATTCGAAGCCCTTCAGGCACTTCGTCGGTTCAGGCCCTTGCGGCACCCGGCGGGTCGCAACCCGCTCAAAGCATATGGAAATGCCCAAGCACGAGTTCAAGAGGCGATCGTCGGGAGCCGCGATGGCTGCCAGACCCATTGACTTTGATGAGGTCTCGACCAGATAGTGTAACCAAGGCTACACTTTCAGGGCTGTGCCTCAAGAGCGGTGTTTCCGGTGGGAATTGAGCCATGACCAATCTGGCAATGCGACCGGATGACTGGTCGGAACGGACCGTTGAGGCGGGCCGTCAGGTTCTGGCTGGCCAGCGGACCGGTTGGCGGGCCTTCCTGCCCTTCGCCGGACCGGCGGTCATCGCCTCGGTCGCCTATATGGACCCCGGCAATTTTGCCACGAACATCGAGGCGGGCGCGCGGTACGGCTATGCGCTGCTCTGGGTCGTGCTGCTCGCCAATCTGACGGCCATGCTGTTCCAGGCCCTGTCCGCCAAGATCGGAATCGTCACGGGACACAGTCTCGCGTCGCTGTGCCGGGAGCATCTGCCAAGACCACTGGTCTATGCCATGTGGGCCGCGAGCGAAGTGGCAGCCATGGCCACCGACCTTGCCGAGTTTCTGGGGGCCTCGCTGGCCCTGTCGCTGCTGACCGGGATGCCGCTCATGGCGGGCCTTTTCGTCACCGCAATCCTCACCTATGCCGTGCTCGCCTGGCAGGGCAATGGCTTCCGGCCGATGGAATATCTCATTGGCGGCATCGTGCTGGTGATCGGGCTCAGCTATCTGGTCGAAGTGCTGATCGCGCCGCCGGATGTCAAAGGCGTCCTGGCGGGCATCGTGACGCCCATTCTGCCGGATGCGCGTGCTGTGACCCTCGCCGTGGGCATCATCGGCGCGACGGTCATGCCCCATGCGATCTACCTGCATTCGAGTCTCACGCAGGGGCGCATGCCTGTGAGCAATCCCGATCAGGTCCGCCGCGTCCTCAGCTACTCGAACCGCGAGGTGATGATTGCGCTGGCCTTCGCGGGCCTCGTCAACATGGCCATGGTCGCCATGGCGGCGAGCGTCTTCCATGGCGTCAATTCAGACGTTGCAGAAATCGAGACGGCCTATCGCACGCTCATCCCGCTGCTGGGCGGCGCAGCTGCGACAGTCTTCCTGATTTCGCTTCTGGCTTCCGGCTTCTCGAGTTCTGTCGTCGGCACCATGGCGGGCCAGTCGATTATGCAGGACTTCGTGTCCTTCCGCATACCCCTCTGGGTGCGCCGGCTTGTCACCATGCTGCCGGCTTTCGTCGTGGTGGCCATGGGGGTTGGCGCGACGGAAGCGCTGGTGGCCAGTCAGGTCGTGCTCAGCATGACACTGCCCGTGCCGATGATCGCGCTGGTCTGGCTGGGCTCGCGACGTTCGATCATGGGGGAATTTGCGAATTCACCGAAGCTGACAGGTCTTGCCGGGGCGGTTGCGGTGGTGATCGTCGCGCTCAACCTTCTGCTGATTGCTCTGACGCTGGGCATCGATGTGCCAGGCTTTGCCGCTGGCTGACCGAAGTCATTTCTTCAGGCTGTTGTACTCAGCGATGACGTCTGGCGTTGCGATGGTGGCGAGGTCGCGCATCATGGCCTCGACCTGCTCGCCGGGCAGTGGCGCGGTGCGCGCAGCCTCGAAGCGCGCTACATCCGCCTGATAGTCTGCATCGCGCGCCATGGCGAGAAAGGCCTGCCGCAGGATGGTGAGCCGCTCTGCTGGAACGCCAGAGGGTGCCACGACCATGAGGCCAAGTGATTCCGACGAGCGGGTGAGATCGAGCACTGGCCGCTGGCGCTCGGGCAGCACGTCGCGCACCAGCGGCAGGCCGGGAATGTCGGGCTTCGACTGCAGGATCGGCAGCACGATCTTCCCGTCGATAAGATGCTGGTGCTGGGCGAAGGCGTCCTCGGTGAGATAGACGGCAGGCACTTCGCCCTGTTCCATCGCCACCAGCAAGCGCGAGGTCGCCGTATAGCCGACCACAAGCCGGATCGGCACGCCATTGGCTGCCAGCAGCGCCGGGATCATGGCCGTCGGCGTTGTTGCTCCAAGCGAGCCGAACACCACCTTGTCCTTCGCCAGGCGCAGGTCCTCGAAGCTGCGGATGCCAGTGTCGGCGCGCACCCAGGCGAAGGAATTCATCGTGCCGGTGCTGCCCACGTAACCCAGCCGCGCCACGTCGAATTGCACTCCCGGACTCTTCAGCAAACCTTCCACATGCCAGCTGCGTCCGGGCACGGCGATGGTCAGGCCATCGGGCGCGGCCTTGCGGTCGAGATAGTTCGCGCTGAGGACGCCAGAGGCGCCCTCCATGTTCTGCACTATCACATTCGGATTGCCCGGAATGAAACGCCCGATATGGCGTGCAATGGCGCGTCCGGAGGTGTCGATGCCACCCCCCGGCGCAAAGCCCACGATGAGCGTCAGCGTCTTGCCGCGATAGAAATCGTCTCCAGCCAGAAGGTGCGCAGGCGCGGCCAGGCAGAGGCCGGCACACAGCAGTGCCCTGCGGTCGATCCGCAAGGCCCTCACTCCGCGGCGGCAGCCGGGAGGTGTTGGGCGCTGGAGATTCCTGAAAGGTCCGGCAGTCCATAGTGCAGCAGAATCATTGCCGCGCTGGCTTCGAGAACCGTCTCCTCGTCTTTTTCCAGATGCACGGCCGTATATTGCCTCAGCGCTTGCCTGCTCGTGCTGCCTGCGCCGTCGAGTACAACCCAGAGGCCGCGCCCGGAGACCCGATGGCTTGCTCCGGCTTCGAGCTTCAGAAGGCCGCCTTCGCAGCGGCGCTCGGTGAAGGTGCCGAGCAGCTTTTCCTGCACGCCATCACCAATGGAGACCCAGTCGAAAGAGGCCGGATCCATGAAGACGGGCGCGTCATAGCGCGGCTTGGGATATTCCATGGCGCGGCCATGGACGTGTTCCCAGACAGCCTGGAACCCATCGACCTGCTTCTTGCCCTCGCCGGACTGGCGATAGAAGACGCCGTCGCGGAACTCACCGAATTTCTTCAGCTCCTCGGTGCCCGCCTTCACTTCGGAGGGCAGCAGGTAGCCGCTGCCGCTCGCGCCGCCAAACTGCAGCACGATGAGGAAAGTGTCTGAGGGGTTTGTCTGCGGGCCGTAGTGCACGCCTTCGGGGAAATAGCCGAGCATGCCTTCCTTCAGCACGCCGTCCCTGTCGAAGCTCGAGGAGCCCTTCACCATGAAACGGAACTGATCGAAATTGTGCCGGTGGCGTGGCCCCGAATGGTCATGCCCGCTTTCCGAGAGGGACAGCTTGAAGTTGCCGGGAGTGCCTTGCGTGCCCTGCACGAGGGTGCGCGCGTAAAAGGTGCCGCCGCGATGCTCGAGCCCACGCTTGCGTTCGACGTCCTCGGCCTGAACCACCTTCATGACGCGCCTCCCTGATTTTTATGCGAGCAGTCTAGCTTCGCTTCCGGCCGTCGTCCATCGCCTCAGGCCTGCGGCGCAACTCCGTAGTCCGCATCGCTCACATGCTCCATCCAGTCGACATGCTTGCCGTCCTTCGCCTCCTGAATGGCGATATGGACCATGCCAATGTCCGCGCTGGCACCGTGCCAGTGCTTCTCATCCGGTGCGAACCAGACAACGTCACCAGCACGCACCACGCGCACCGGCCCGCCCCAGCTCTGCACGAGGCCGATGCCTGAAACGATCTGCAGGGTCTGGCCCAGCGGATGCGTGTGCCATGCGGTGCGCGCGCCGGGCTCGAAACTCACCTTGGTGGCGCGCACCATGGCAGGTGCGGGCGCCTCGATGATCGGGTCCTGCCAAACGGTGCCGGTGAAGTAGGAGGCCGGTGCGCGGATCGACTTGATGGTGGTGCCGGAGCGGATGTCCATGGGCTGGTCCTTACTTCGTCAGCGACACGTTGAGGATGGCGGTGCGGCCTTCCTTGAGGGCAGCAAGTCCTTGCTCGAAGGCCGCGCGAAGTTCAGCCGGGCTTTCCGCCCTGGCGCCGACGAAATCGAAATGGCTGCCAAGATTTTCGTAGGCAAAGCCCGGAATCTCGACGCCATACTTCCACTTCATCGCCTCTGCGGCACCGTTCGGATAGAAGCGCTCGTGGCCCTTGCGCATGGCTTCGTATTTCGCGTTGTTGCAGACGACGATCATGAGCGGCAATTCATAGTTCTTTGATGCGCCGAGTGCCTGAATGATCGGGTTATAGAGGAATGTGCCATCGCCGATGAACAGGACGACGGGCTGGTCCTTGCGTGCGAGTTTCACCCCGAGTGCATTGCCGATGCCCTGACCGAGTGCCCCGTTGCCGAGACGGAAGAAGCTCTGCGGTTCCTCCAATGGCAGATAGGGGCGCATGACCGGCATATGGGTGATGGTCTCGTCGATGTAGATTGTGTCCTTCGGCAGCATGTCGCCGGCAATGGCGGCAAGGCCGACCGCGTCCAGGGTCGCGGCAGCGCGCGCCTTGTCCATGCTGCCCGCAAGTGAAGCGACGAGCGCATCATGGACCTGCGTCCAGCGCTCCCGGCGCGCCGCGATAACGGCCTTGTCACCAGCATCACCTGCGAGCGCGCCAACCAGAGCCTTCAGGGCGGTTGCATTGTCGCCTTCGAGATAGTGATCCGCCTGCAGGTTCTGGTAGGCGAGTGTCGCCTTCAGCGGGTTTTCGCCGATGACCACGATCTGGCCCGGGCCGGGGCGCTTGGATGGTGGATACCAAGGTGCCTTGCCGCCAACGAGAAGGATGAGATCTGCTGTCTTAAGAGGCTCGAAATCCCCGTAGCCCAGCCACATGGGGTGGCTTTTCGGGAATGCGGTGTAAGGATTGCCGCGGGCACCGATGACAGGCGCGCCAATCGCCTCGGCCAGGGCAATCAATGCGTGGAAAGACTCTGGGTCGCGTCCCGGACCTTCAGTCACAATAACCGGCAACTTCGCCTTGCGCACCAGCGCGGCAATGGTAGCCACATCCTGCGGGAGGGGCTGGAGCTTGGGGGCTGCTGGAATGTGCCGCAGCTCATCCGGCTTCAGCCATTCCGCAAACATGGCTTCGAGCGAGAGGCTCAGATAGACGGGCCCCTGCGGCACGCGCTGTGCCATCTCACCGGCGCGCACGACGCTCTGGTAGAGGTTGACCGAATGGGTCACCTGGCTCGACCACTTGACGATGGGAGCCACGAACTTGTCGGCACCGCCAACGCTGACGCCGCCATACCATTGCGGCTCCATGTCCTGCTGCGGATCGTCCCCGAAGGTGGTGGACTCGCCCGACATGACCAGCATGGGGATCTCGCCCTGCGAGGCTGTGAGCATGGCCATTGAGCCGTGCATCAGGCCAACGCCCGCGTGGATCAGAACTGCTTGCGGCTTGCCCGTCACGGCCGTGTAGCCCATGGCCATGTCGACCGCGAGGGTCTCGTGCCAGCAGTCGATGAAGGTCGGGCCCTTGTTCTTGGCAAGGGTCTGGCGCGACATGGCTTCCCACACCGGGCTCCATTCGGAGCCGGGGGAGGACATGATGTAGTCGATGCCGAGATTACGGAATGCCTCGACGATCGCCTCGCCGCCGTCCTGATAATTCTTCACGAAAGTCCTCCCGAGGGCATGGCCTGCCTTTGCGGCGGACCGTGGCCTAACGGGCGGGCTTTTTCAAGCCATGCGGCGAGTTCTCAGAAGAAGGCCTGGATGCCGGTGATGGCGCGCCCGAGGATCAGGGCATGTACGTCGTGGGTGCCCTCGTAGGTGTTCACCGTCTCGAGGTTCTGGGCATGGCGCATGACGTGATACTCGGCATGGATCCCGTTGCCGCCATGCATGTCGCGGGCGACGCGGGCGATATCGAGCGCCTTGCCGCAGTTGTTGCGCTTCATGAGTGAGATCAGTTCAGGTGCGCAGTTCCCCTGATCGAATAGCTGGCCAAGGCGCAGGGCGCCCTGCAGGCCAAGCGCAATTTCGGTCTGCATGTCGGCAAGCTTCTTCTGGATGAGCTGTGTTGCGGCGAGCGGCCGGCCAAACTGCTTGCGGTCGAGCGTGTACTGGCGCGCCCGATGCCAGCAGTCCTCGGCAGCACCCATGACGCCCCAGGCAATGCCGTAGC
>CAISZN010000418.1 GCA_903889985.1 uncultured Hyphomicrobiales bacterium
ACAGGATTTTCGGATCGTAGGAGAGTGCTCTTGCGATGGCTGCTCGCTGGCGCATTCCGCCTGACAGCTCCTTGGGCCAGCGTGTCTCGAAGCCTGCGATGCCAACAAGCTTACAGAGTTCGCGTGCACGTGCTTGACGCTGCGTCTTTCGCATTCCTTTCAATTCAAGTGGAAGAGCGATGTTGTCTTCGATGGTCAGCCAGGGAAACAGATTGGCATCCTGGAACACCATCCCGAGTTCGGAAAGAGTTTGGCCCTGTCGTGCTCCATTGTACCAGAGGGGTTGCCCCTCAATGGTCAATTCGCCGCTCGTTGGCTCGATCAGCCCGCCGATCATACGAAGAATTGTCGTCTTCCCGCAGCCTGAGGGGCCAAGCAGCACCAGGAGTTCGCCTTCTGCGACTTCGAGATCGGTTGTGGCGAGGGCATGCACGGGGCCGCTGCGGGTGCCGTACCATTTTTCGATTCGGTTGAGGGATATCGCAGGGTTGCCGGGGGGACCGGCCTGTATCGTCGACATGGAATTTTTACGGCTCCGGTCCGGCTCCACGCGTTGCCGTTCGGCGGGCTTGACCCACACGACGTCACTTGTACGGTATGTAATACATCTAAGAAGTCAACCGCGGGTGCGCGGCAAGCAGGAGCGGGACATGCGGGTCGAATATGCGCCGAAGGGATTGATCGGTGTGCTCACGCCGCAGGCCAATACGACGGTTGAACCCGAATACGCCATCCTGACTCCGCCCGGTTACGCCTGGATCAACGCGCGATTGCTGAGCCCACATAAGACAATCGAGGAACGGCTCGTCGATTATTACAGCAGCGTTCTGAGCTATGTTCCCCAGTTTGCGAATGCCCCGATTGAATGTGTTTCCTTTGCCTGCACTGGCACCTCCTATCTATCTGGCAAGGAAGAGGAGGACCGGACGCTAGGTGAGCTTGGGGTGCGGCTGAATGTTCCAGCCATGAGCGCTGCAACGTCGGTTTGCCTAGCCCTGAGAACCCTCGGCGCCGTGCGTATAGGTCTTGTCTCTCCATATCCGGAAGGGGAGCAGCTGGATAATGCCTGCGTACCATACTGGGCCTCCCGGGGATTTGAGGTCGGCGCCAAGACCAATGCTTCGCGACCAGGGAAGAATTTCCATCCGATCTATAGCCTGCCTGCAGATGCCGCCCAGGAAGCGCTCGAAGAAGTTGGGGATGCAAAGGTCGATGCTATCGTCATGCTGGGCACAGGGATGCCGACGCTCGCGCCTATCGCGAGAGCACCGTATCATAATGGAATACCGGTTTTTTCCTGCATGTTCGCGCTGATCTGGGCGAATATCGTTGCTATGGATGGCCGCGAACCAACAGCAGAAAATTTTCACGAATGGCTGAATGGCCGATGGTGGCGAGACCGCATGGGCTTGTGATCAGCGGCGGGGCTGAGCCCAAGGACGAGCGATGCGGTCAGCCGCAACGTATGCCTCTATCTCTTGCGAATGGGAACGCGTGAGGTCCACGTCATCCCAGCCGTTGAGAAGTTGCTTCTTCCAGTCCGCTCGGATCTCGAATGAAACGACGCGATTGCCTAAAGTGATGGTCTGCGCCTCCAGGTCGACCCGCAGCGGAAGCCCCTCGGCGATTGACGGATCAGCTAGCAGGCTTTCGATTTCTGCTTCTGACACCCGCGCTGGCAGCAGACCATTCTTGATCGAATTTGAAGCGAAGATGTCCCCGAAGCTTGGCGCAAGTACACAGCGGAAGCCTCGGTCAACAAGTACATAGACAGCTGCCTCTCTCGATGATCCGCAACCGAAATTCTTACGTGCGATCATTACTTTCGCGCGGCTGAAGCGTGGCTCGTTGAGCGGAAATGAGGGCAGGAACGTACCATACTGATCACGGCTGAGGTCATGCAATAAGAAACCTCCATATCCCTGTGAACGAGGGGTTTGCATGAAGCGGGCAGGGATCAGCTGGTCCGTGTCCACATTGACGAGTCCGAGGGGGCAGGCGACTGCATCAAGGCTGGTGAAGGGTGTCATATTTGACGTCCCTCCAGAAGCGCACGCGGATCTGCCAGATGGCCCAATACAGCCACGGTGGCGGCAAGTGCAGGTGACATCAGATGGGTGCGGCTACCCTTGCCCTGACGCCCCTTGAAATTGCGGTTTGTGGTCGAGGCGCAGCGCTCACCTGGAGGAACTTCGTCGCCATTCATGCCAACACACATGGAGCAACCTGAACCACCCCAGTCTAGGCCTGCATCAAGGAAAATGCGGTCCAGTCCTTCCTCTTCGGCCTGACGTTTGACTGTGGCCGAACCGGGCGAGACAAGACCAGGCAAGGTGGCTTTGCGGCCTGCAAGGACTGAAGCTGCAGCGCGAAGGTCCTCAATACGGCTGTTGGTGCAGGAGCCAATGAAGATGCGGTCGAAGCGGATATCCGTCATGGCCATGCCTGCTGACAGGCCCATGTAGTCTAGCGCTTCATTCATCGCCTCGGCCTTTGCTGGCTCACTGGCCATGGCAGGGTTTGGGATTCGTCCAGTAATGGCAGCAGCATGTTCAGGGCTTGTGCCCCACGTGACCGTGGGTGCGATTTGAGAGGCGTCCAGCATGAACTCCTGATCAAACCGCGCGTCCTCGTCACTTGTTAGCCCGCGCCAATCCTGAACAGCAGAATCGAAATCTGCTCCGATTGGGGCGAAAGAGCGGCCCCGAAGCCATTCAAACGTGGTGTCATCCGGCGCGACAAGACCAAGGCGGGAGCCGGATTCAATCGAAAGGTTGCAAAGCGTAAGCCGGCCCTCGAGGGAGAGGCTGCGCACAGCGCTGCCCGCATATTCTATGGCGCAGCCCTGGGCGAAGCCCGTGCCCAGCCGGGCAATGATGGAGAGGGCCATGTCCTTGGCTGTGAGACCGGGCTCCAGCCTTCCCTCAACACGGATGCGCATGCGCCGCGGGCGTGACTGCCAGATCGTCTGGGTCATCAGAACATGGGCGACCTCCGAGGCCCCGATGCCAAAGGCATAGGAGCCAAGCGCACCATGTGTCGAAGTATGGCTGTCGCCACAGACAATCAAAAGGCCAGGCAAAGTGATACCGAGTTCGGGTGCAACCACGTGTGCAATGCCCTGTCGCGCGTCTCCCTCCCCAAAACAGGTGATGCCGTGCTGCGTCGTGTTGGTGACCAATTGATCCACCATCCGCCGAACTTCCGGTGGCTGGTGGGCGCCTGGACGGGTAGGAACATAATGGTCGGCCATGCCGAAGGTCAGGTCTGGTCGGGCGACCTTTGCCTTGCGGGATGCGACCTGAGCGAACCCGTGATGCGACCCTTCGTGAACCAAATGTCGATCAACCCAAAGCAGGCAATCGCCATCCTCACGGACGGTGACTGTGTGGGCGTCCCACAACTTGTCGATGATGGTGCG
>CAISZN010000419.1 GCA_903889985.1 uncultured Hyphomicrobiales bacterium
AAAGATTTTTTCTCGGATCGGCATCACTGTTCTGCTCGTGGGCTTGCCTGTCCTCGCCCAAGCGCAGGAGCGACCGGCGCGCTTCTGGAACCTGACCCGAGCCACCGTTGCCAAGTTTTATCTGGCGCCGGCTGGCACCTCGCAATGGACCAAGAACCAGTGCGAGAACGACAAGGACGGGCTGGTGGATGTGGACGAGCGCCTGAGGCTCACCGATATCAGCCCCGGCCGCTTCGATGCGCGTCTCGTCGATAAAACTGGCCGGGAATGCCGCGCCGAGAATATCGAGATCAAGGCCGGTGGCGTCTTCTCGCTGGAGGAGAAGGATCTCAAGGACTGCAAGCCGTAGAGGCGCAGGTAACAAACAAGAATAGACTTGAAGGAGGAAGACCCCATGCTCAACAGGCTGAAGCTTTCCGTCTCCGGACCGGTTATGGCACTCGCATGCCTTGCCATGGCAGCGCCCGCACTCGCTGCGGATGTCACGTCCGAACGCCTGAAAAATCCCGAGCCGCAGAACTGGCTCATGAACCACCGCACCTATGATGGCCAGCGCTTCTCTCCGCTCGACAAGATCAACAAGGACAATGTCAAGAATCTGAAGCTGGCCTATGCGGTGGCGGTCGGCGGGACCTCGCCGAACGAAAACCTGCAAGCGACGCCGCTCGTCGATGACGGCTTCATGTATATCGTCGACCAGTGGGGCGTGGTCTATAAGATCGACGTGCATTCAGGCGATCAGGGTCGCATCGTCTGGCGCATGGACCCCGGCCAGGAAAAGCTGCCGCTGTCCAATCGCGGCGCCGCGCTTTGGGGCAATCTGGTGATCTCGGTCGCCAACGGCCCGGCCCGCGTCATTGCGACCAACAAGGACACGGGCAAGGTCGTCTGGGAAACCAACATGCACGACCAGCCGGATCTGCAGCTGACCGCTGCGCCGCTGGCCATCGGCGACAAGATTGTCGTGGGGGCAGCGGGTGGCGATCGTGGAACGCGTGACTGGATCGCCGGCCTTGATGCAAAGACCGGCAAGGTCGCCTGGAAGAAATTCGTCATTCCGGCCCCCGGCGAGCCGGGCAGCGAAACCTGGAAGGACAAGAACAACGCATGGCAGACCGGCGGCGGCGCCATGTGGGTGACGGGCACCTATGACATCCTGACCAACCAGACCGTCTGGGGCTCCGGCAATCCGGTGCCCATGTTCGACCCGACCTATCGCCCTGGTGACAACCTCTACACCAACAGCGCCATCTCCTATAATCCGGAAGACGGCAAGATGAACTGGTACTTCCAGTTCACCCCCGGCGACATGTGGGACTATGACGAAATCGGCACCCACATCATGTTCGATGCGACGATGAACGGGCAGAAGCGCACGCTCATCACCCATTCGGCGCGCAACGGCTTCCTCTACACCTATGAGCGCGCCACCGGTCAGTCGCTGGTTGCCAAGCCCTACCTCGAGAACGTCAACTGGACCAAGGGCATCGACCAGAAGACGGGCAAGCCCCTCGACTATGATCCCAACAAGGATCTGCAGGTCTATTC
>CAISZN010000420.1 GCA_903889985.1 uncultured Hyphomicrobiales bacterium
ACCCAACAGAAGGATCACCTCCATGCCCCATGACAACGAAGGCAAGCACTGGCACGAACCCAAGGCCGGCGAGAATGCGGGCTTCGGCAAGTTCAAGCGCCCCTCCATGCCCTATGACCGCTTCATGGAAGCCGAAGGCGTTCCGGTGTTCCGCGGCATCGGCTTCAAGACCGTGTTCGATCTTCCCATGGCGCCGTGGAAGCGCCTTGGCGGACTTGGCACCTATATCCAGCTCTATGGCACCGAGGGCCTCTGGGGCCTCTATGCGGTCGAAGTGCCGCCGGGCGGCGCACTGGAGATCGAGCGCCATCTCTATGAGAAGGTCGTGCTCGTCATGGAAGGTCGTGGCTCGACGGAAGTCTGGCAGAACGACAACGCCAAGAAGCAGACTTTTGAGTGGGCCAAGGGCTCGCTCTTCTCGATACCGATGAATGCCTTCCATCGTTTCGTGAATGCGACGAACTCGCCGGCGGTGCTCATCTGCGGCACGTCAGCGCCGAACGTGATGAACCTCGTCGACAACCCGCACTTCGTCTTCAACTGCCCCTATGATTTCACCGATCGCTATGCGGGCCAGGACGACTACTTCAAGGTGAAGGACGATCTGGAGCCCGATCCGGTGCGTGGCCTTGCCATGAAGCGCACCAACTTCCTGCCCGAGATCATCAACTGCGAAATGCCGCTCGATAACCGCCGCTCGCCGGGCTATCGCCGCATGGAGCCGGAGATGGCGGGCCAGCGCTTCCACCTGTGGATCGGCCAGCACGAGACGGGTCGCTACTCGAAGGCGCATGCGCACGAGAGCTGCGCGATCCTCGTCTGCCTGAAGGGCAAGGGCTACACCTACACCTGGCCGAGCGTCTATGGCACGACGCCGTGGAAGGATGGCCATGCAGACAAGATCATGCGGCAGGACTATGAGGCCGGCGGCATGGTGTCGGCCGCGCCGATGTCGGGCGACTGGTATCACCAGCATTTCGGCGTCAGCAAGGACCCGCTGCGCCTGACCGCGTGGTTTGGCCCCAACAACCATCCGGCGCGCAAGCCCGGCCTGCCCGGCGAGGCCATGACCGACAAGTGGGCCATGGACATCAAGAAGGGCGGCGTCGCGATTCCCTATCACGAAGAGGATCCCTACATCCGCAAGGAGTTCTGCGACTACATGGCCAAGGAAGACGTGCCGGTGCGCATGGAAGAGAAGCTCTACCAGAAGCCGGACGGCTACCCGGCGTGAGGTCAATCGAACCCGTCAATGCTTTGCATTGACGGGCCCTCACCCCAACCCTCTCCCGCAAGCGGGAGAGGGAGATGCACACGCCGATGCATGACGAAATTGCCGAAGTTGTCCTGGACGCTTCCGCCCCCTTCTACCCGCTTGCGGGGAGAAGGTAAGGATGAGGGGAGGTCGGACCAGGTTCGGTCTGAGTAGCTCCGCACTCACACGCTGACAGGCGTCTCCGGAAACGCCAGCTCATGGCGTGAGCGCCATTCCGGGATCACATAGTTGATGATGATCGACTTGCGCACGCCGTCATAGGGGCGCTTCTCGACCCCGTGCCATGTGTCCTCGCCCGGCACGAAGATCAGCCCGCGATTGAAATCCCCCGGCGCACGGCCCAGATGCCGGTGTTGCGGCGTCGCGTCGTAGATGTCGGTGCCCCAGTCTTTCGCATCGGGCACATCGGACAGATAGACCAGCATGGTGAATTTCTTCGCGCCGATGTCGGTGTGCGGCTCGAGCCAGAAGCCCTCGCGGTCCTGGCAATATTCGATGCGCAGGAAATTTCCTTCGAGCTTTGCGCCGGTCAACGCCTGCAGGCGCGCCACGATGCGCGGCGACTGGAAAAGGGATGCCACGTCGCGGCAGACCGCATGCTCGGCCTGCTCGCTCGTGCCAAAAAAGCGGCGCGCGGAATTATGTGTCTCGCGCTTGCCCAGTGTGTCGCCGATCTGGGGCGGTGCGAAGGGGAGCGCGGGAATGCCATGAGCAAGATCATCGCTCAGCACATCGCGCAGCAGCCAGTGTGCATAGGGGTCATTGCTGCGCTGCGCAGCCGCGAGACGTGCATCGAGCCTGTCGAGGGGCGTCGTCATGGCTTGTTCCTCACGCGGGGATGCGGCCGAAGCCGAAGGCGCGGCCGAGCTTCTTCACACGGCCCGACAGGCGGTGGCGCGCGGCCTCTGCATCGCGTTGCTGCGGATCGCCGCAATAGTTGATCATCAGGTAGCGGCGCGGCCCGATGTAGGGATGATGGCCATGCCAGGAGTTAGGCTGCACCTTGAAGCAGATGAGCAGGCCACCTTCCGGGGAGACCTCTGCTGAATAGTCCTCAAGATCCGTGCCCGAGCGCAGGATGCGCAGGCGCCCGCCCTGCGGGGCCCATGGCTCGTTGAGATAGAGCAGGATCGTCGCCAGCTTGAAGGAGGCGTCCGGATGGATGCGCCCGTCCTTGCCCTGACAATTGCTGCGGACCGTGGCGAGGGTGGGCGCATTCGTCAGGTCGATGCCGAGCTTCTCGGAGACGAGGGCGCGCATCTGCGGGCCTTCCATCTGCTTCAGCAGATTTGCGAAGGCAGGGCCGTATTCGACTGCCTCCGGCAGGAAGAGGCCCGGCATGTCGAGGCGCGGAAAATCCGCGATGGCCGCATCCACGTCCGCCTGCTTGAGGAACTTGGGCACGACGAGATGCGGATAGGGATCCGTGTTGAGCGGCGTTGCTGCAAACAGCTCGAAATCCGGCGACATGAATCTCTCGCGACAGGGACCCGGCGGGCCAGTGTCCCTGTCTAGCCACCATGCGCCACAGCCGACTTGATCGAGGTCAAGCCGGCGGGCTTGCCCCGATGCGCCTTAAGATGGGGGCTGCGCTACCCCTCAGGGGATCTCGACCACCACGCGGCCGCGGATCTTGCCCTCGAGGATGCTGTGGGCGGCCTCGATCGCCTGATCGAAGGGCACGGTCTGCGTGATTGAGGCGAGCTTGGCGGCATCGAGATCGACCGACAGGCGCGCCCAGGCGGCGAGCCGCCGCGGCTTGGGGCACATGACGCTGTCGATGCCCAGCAGCGACACACCGCGCAGGATGAAGGGCGCCACACTGGCGGGGAGGTCCATGCCCTGCGCAAGGCCACAGGCCGCCACTGCACCGTTGTATCGCGTCTGCGCCAGAACATTGGCCAGCGTGTGGGAACCAACCGAATCCACCGCTGCCGCCCAGCGCTCCTTGCCGAGGGGGCGGCCCGGAGCGGAGAGTTCCTGCCGGGGAATGATCTCGTCGGCGCCAAGGGCGCGCAGGTAGGCCTCCTCCTCCGGGCGACCGGTGGAGGCAATGACATGCCAGCCCGCATGCTTGAGCAGGGCGATCGCGACAGAGCCAACGCCACCGGCCGCACCCGTGACCAGCACAGGTCCAGCGGCAGGCGACAGGCCTTGGCCTTCCAGCGCCAGCACCGCGAGCATGGCGGTGTAGCCGGCAGTGCCGATGGCCATGGCCTGGGCCGCCGAGAGACCCTTGGGCAGGGGCACGAGCCAGTCGCCCTTGAGGCGGGCCTTCTGGGCAAGGCCACCCAGATGGGTTTCGCCGACGCCCCAGCCATTGAGGACCACCGCGTCGCCGGGCTTGAAGCCCGCATGGGAGGAGCTTTCCACCACGCCGGCAAAGTCGATGCCGGGGATCATGGGGAAGCGGCGCACCACCGGCGACTTGCCAGTGATGGCGAGGCCATCCTTGTAGTTGATGGTGGAATGGCTGATGCGGACGGTGACATCGCCCTCCATCAGCTCTGCTTCTGGAAAATCGACATAGGCGGCCGTGGTGCCGCTCTCGCCCTTGTCGATGCGAATGGCCTTGAAGGTGGTCATGTCACAGGTCCTGTATGTGTCTCAGGCAGCGGCCACGGCTGGCGCGCGCTGCACGGGCTTTTCCACGATGGGCAGGTTGATCAAGGCCGAGAAGATGCCAAAGCCGATCGAGAGCCACCACATGGCCATGTAGGAGCCCGTCGACTCACGCAGCCAGCCCGCCAGCATGAGGCCCATGAAGCCTCCGACCTGATGGGAGAAGAAGGCAAAGCCGTAGAGCGTCGAGAAGAAGCGCGTGCCAAACATCAGCCCAATCAGGGACGAGGTCGGCGGCACGGTCGAGAGCCACAGGAAACCCGTCAGCGCACCGAAGAGATAGGCCGACCATGTGGTCGCCGGCATGGCGATGAAGAGCAGGGTTACCATGGCGCGCAGGAAATAAATCGCCGACAGCACCCAGCGCTTGGGCATCACGCCCGACAGGTAGCCAGAGGAAAGCGAGCCGAAGATGTTGCAGATGCCCACCAGCGCGAAGGCCCAGTAGCCGACCTGCGCAGGAAGCCCGGCCTCAACCACGTATTTCTGGAAATGCACCGTGACGAAGGCGAGCTGGAAGCCACAGGTGAAGAAGCCAACGACAAGCAGCATGTAGGAGCGATGGCCGAAGGCTTCCGAAAGCGCTTCCTTGAAGGACTGCTCACGCACACCTGCCACCGAGGACTTGCTCATGGGCGGGCTCGCCACGACCATGGCCAGCGGGATGACGCAGAACATCAGCAGGCCGAAGGCTATGGTGGTGTTGTGCCAGCCGATGCCGCCCACGAGGCCGCCCGCGAGCGGCGAGAACAGGAACTGCCCGAAGGACCCCGCCGCCGTGCCTGCGCCGAAAGCCAGTGGACGCATGCGCTCGGGCACCAGCTTGGTCAGGGCACCGATCACCATGTTGAAGGAGCAGCCCGACAGGCCAAAGCCCATCATCACGCCTGCGGTCAGGGTGAAGGTGAGCGGCGTCGAGGACCAGGACATCAGCATCAGCCCGATGCCGTAGAGAAGGCAGCCGGAACCCAGCACCCGGGCCGACCCGTAACGGTCGGCCAGCGCCCCAGCGAAGGGCTGCCCGATGCCCCAGAGCAGGTACTGCATGGCCAGCGCATAGGAGAAGACGTCCGTGCCCCAGCCATATTCCTGCAGGATCGGAAGCTGGAAGACGCCCACCGCCGAGCGCGGCCCGAAGGTGAGCACGCCGATGATGCAGCCGAAGACGATGATCAGTTCGGGCCGGAGCCTGGAGGGCTTCACAGGGCCACTGTTCGACGTCATCGGTGCGGCCATGCGGACATCCTCCTCGCGCTTGTCGCGCTTTGCAGTTTGCGGACTCTACGGTCCTTGCGTCTCCGGGCAAGGCCCATTGGCGCACATCCGGATTACGCCCATGAAAGCCCTTGGGCAAGGCTGCGCTGGCGCCTGCAGCGCCCTCCCCTGACGCGCGCTTGGGTGATGGGCCCAAGGTCCAGACGCATTGCCGCCGAACTCCGCTAGGTATATTATACCTATAAATCTACCCAGGATCCTCACCATGCCTCTCAGCATCAAGGATGCAGAAACCGAACGCCTTGCCCGGCTGCTGGCGGAACAGACGGGTGAAAGCATCACCTTAGCCACCCGGCGGGCCCTGGAGGATCGCCTGCGCCGACTGGGCTCACAGGCACGCCGGAGCGGGCTGCTGGAGGATCTCGCCGCCATCCGGCGCCGCTGGAGCGCCCTGCCGGTTCTCGATGCCCGTTCGGCCGAAGAGATCCTTGGCTATGACGAGAGCGGAGTGCCGCGCTGATGGTGATCGACACCTCCGTCATCGTCGCCATTGCCTGCAACGAACCCGAGGCTGCCGATTTCGAGCGACGGATTGCCGATGATCCCATCCGCCTGATGTCGGCTGCAACCCTCGTCGAGGCGGCCATGGTGATTGAGACGCGATTCGGCGAAGCGGGTGCAGGTGAGCTCGATCTGTGGCTGCACAAGGTCGGGGTCGAGATTGTCAGTCTCGACGCTGAGCAAGCCGATCTTGCACGCCGCGCATGGCGGCGCTTTGGCAAGGGGCGCCATCCCGCAGGGCTCAATTATGGCGACTGCTTTTCCTATGCGCTGACGAAGGTCTCCGGCGAGCCGCTGCTCTACAAGGGCAATGACTTCGCAAGGACGGATCTGGCGAGCGCCTGAGACGCCATTGCCTCACATGTTGGGATAGTTCGGCCCGCCCCCACCTTCGGGCGTTGCCCAGTCGATGTTCTGCGAGGGATCCTTGATGTCGCAGGTCTTGCAGTGGACGCAGTTCTGCGCGTTGATCACGAAGCGCGGATCGCTTTTGGCTTCCTCGTTGCCATAGACGATCTCATAGACACCTGCCGGGCAATAAAGCCGCGCGGGCTCGCCATAGGTCGGCAGGTTGTCACGCACCGGCGCATCGGGATCGCGCAGGTGCAGATGGATCGGCTGGTCTTCCTCGTGATTGGTGTTCGAGATGAAGACTGACGAGAGCCGATCGAAGGTGAGCTTGCCATCGGGCTTGGGATAAACAATCGGCGTCACCTGGGATAGCGGCTTCAGAGTCGCATGATCGGGCTTGCCATGTCCAAGCGTACCAAACAGCGAGAAGCCGAAGAGCTGGTTTGTCCACATGTCGATGCCGCCAAGCGGCACACCGAGGAACGTGCCGAACTTCGACCACAGCGGCTTGACGTTGCGCACCT
>CAISZN010000421.1 GCA_903889985.1 uncultured Hyphomicrobiales bacterium
GGCCTTCGTCACCTATCCCAATTCCAATGCCATCACCGAGGCTGCTGGCGCCGGCGCGTGGGACGTGACCTTCATCCCCTATGACGCCGAGCGGGCCAGGCACATGGTCTTCGGGCCTGTCTATAACCGCTCCGAATCAACTCTGCTCCTGCGCGCTGGCCTGCCGGGGACCCGCGTCGAGGACGTGGACAAGCCGGGCCTGCGTATTCTGGCTGTCACCAAGACCACGACGGGCCGGGCGCTGGCCGCCTGGGTGAAGCAGGCCAGCGTCATCGAGATTGAAACCATCGAAGAGATCGCCCGCCAGATCGCGGCAGGCGAGGCGGATGCCTTTGCCATGAGCCGGGATTCGCTGGAGCGCATGGCGCTGGAGAGTCCTGGCACGCGTGTGGCAAGCGGCCGCTTCTTTGCTGCGAGCACCGCATTTGCAGCCCCTCCCGGCAAGCCGGCGCTTCTCGCAGCGGGCTCGCGTTTCCTGCATGAGGCGCTCGCTGATGGCACCCTGCGCGAGGTGCTCGACCGAAACGGCATGAAGGAAGCGGAAGCGATCGTGGAGTAGGGAGCGAAGCGGACCACCGCCCACCCTCCCCTTGACGGGGAGGGTCGATGTGCGAAGCACGGCGGGGCGGGGTGAGGCTGCGATTTCGTATCGGGCTGGACTGAAGCTTCGATGAGTCAGACGCGCGCTGATCGCGCGCGACCCCCACCCCGGAAATGCCTTGCATTTCCGACCCTCCCCGCAAGGGGGAGGGTGGTGTTCAGACCTCTGCGTCCATGCCACCGGTTGCGAGGAATTTCTCCAGCCAGTGGATGTCGTAGATTCCGTTCTGGATGTCCGCGTTGCGCACCAGCGTACGGAAGAGCGGAAGCGTCGTCTCGATGCCATCGACGATGAACTCGTCGAGAGCCCGGCGCAGGCGCATCAGCGCCTCCGTGCGGGTGCGGCCATGCACGATCAGCTTGCCCACAAGCGAGTCATAGTTGGGCGGAATGACGTAGCCCTGATAGACCGCTGAATCGACGCGCACGCCAAGGCCACCGGGCGGATGATAGTAGGTGATCTTGCCCGGCGAGGGCCGGAAGGTGGCGTGATGCTCCGCATTGACGCGGCATTCGATGGCGTGGCCATGAATGCGCACATCTTCCTGCGTGATGGTCAGCGGTGAACCGGCGGCGATCTTGATCTGCTCATTGACCAGATCGATGCCGGTGATCATCTCCGTCACCGGATGTTCCACCTGGATGCGGGTGTTCATCTCGATGAAATAGAAGCGGCCATCCTCGTAGAGGAATTCGACCGTGCCGACACCCAGATACTTCAGCTCCTTCATCGCATTGGCGACGATCATGCCGATCTCTTCACGCTGGGCGGCATTGAGGGCAGGCGAAGGACCTTCCTCGAAAACCTTCTGGTGGCGACGCTGCAGCGAGCAGTCGCGCTCGCCCAGATGGATCGCATTGCCCGTGCCGTCGCCCAGCACCTGAATCTCGATGTGGCGCGGCTTCTCGAGATATTTCTCGAGATAGACCGCATCGTCACCGAAAGCGGCTTTTGCTTCCGTGCGCGCGGTTGACAGCGCAACCGAAAGATCATCGGCCGTGCGCGCCACCTTCATGCCGCGGCCACCGCCACCAGCCGCCGCCTTCACCAGAACCGGGAAGCCAATCTCATTGGCGACCCGCATGGCTTCGTCGTCGTCGGTGATGCCGCCTTCGGAACCCGGCACGCAGGGAATGCCGAGGCGCTTGGCGGTGCGCTTGGCCTCGATCTTGTCACCCATGATGCGGATGTGTTCCGCCTTGGGGCCGATGAAGGCGATGTTGTGGTCCGACAGGATCTCAGCGAAGCGTGCGTTCTCGGAGAGGAAGCCGTAGCCAGGATGGATGGCATCCGCGCCAGTGATCTCGCAGGCCGCGAGCAGGGCGGGAATGTTGAGATAACTATCGCGCGCCGACGGCGGGCCAATGCACACGGACTCGTCGGCGAGCTTCACATGCATCGCGTCCTTGTCGGCGGTGGAATGGACGGCGACGGTGGCGATGCCGAGCTCCTTCGCGGCGCGCAGGATGCGCAGCGCGATTTCGCCTCGGTTCGCAATGAGGATCTTATCGAACATCTCAGCCTTTCAGGACGAGGTTCACTCGATGATGAGCAGGGGCTCGCCATATTCGACGGGCTGGCCGTCCTCGACGAAGATGGCGGTGATCGTGCCGGCGCGCGGCGCGACGATCTCGTTGAAGGTCTTCATGGCTTCCACGAGAAGCACCTTCTCGCCGCTCTTCACGACGCTGCCGATTTCCACGAAGGGCTTGGCATCCGGCGAGGGGCGGCGATAGGCGGTGCCGACCATGGGCGACTTCAGGGCGCCCGGATGATCGCCAGCGGCAGGCGCCGGGGTTGCGAGCAAGGGCGGTGGCGCAATGACCGCAGCCGGTGCGGCTGCAGCAGGCGCCGACACGGTGACAGGAGCCGGCGCCGAGACAACCGTCTGCACAGCACCGCCACGGGCGACGCGGATATGCAGCCCGGCGTGCTCCACCTCGACCTCGGACAGGTCATGGCGGGCCGCGATGGCCGCGAGCTCTTCGATGAGCGTCGTATCGATCCCCGAGGACTTTCCTGGGACCTTGCCCGCCACCTTGGAGGCTGGCGCGGCGACAGATGGCTTGGCGGTCTTTGCCTTGGGGGCCGCTTTCTTGGGTGACTTCATTCCAGTCAGCTCTTCTTGCCGAAATCGCCGGACAGGATGGCCTCCAGGGCGAGATCGTAGGACAGGGCGCCGAAGCCGACGATCACGCCGGCGGCGACGGAGGAAATATGCGAATGATGGCGGAAGGCCTCCCGCGCGTGAACATTCGACAGATGGACCTCCACGACCTGGGTACCCGCACCGCGGATCGCGTCGTGGATGGCAATGGACGTGTGGGTATAGGCACCCGCATTCAAGATGACAGGCTCGCCCGCAGCGCCCGCTTCCTGAATCCAGGTCACCAGGTCGCCCTCGTGATTTGATTGGCGGAAGCGGATCTGGGCCCCCCGGCCGCTCGCATTGGCCTGAAGCCGCGCCTCAATGTCGGCAAGCGTCGTGGTCCCGTAGGTGACGGGCTCACGGGTGCCGAGGAGGTTGAGGTTAGGTCCGTTCAGGACATGGATGACAGGCATGGGCGCTCTGTGGTCCCGGGGCGGGGCTCGCGTTGCACCCGGTCGTCCGGGCGCGCCGTCATATCCTGCCTGAGCCCAAGAGGGAAGGGCGCCTGTCGCGCTGCACACAGGGGAGAGGGAAAAGGCCGAAGCCTCTGCGGTCCCCTCTCCCCGCTGGCAGGGAGAGGGAGGACGCCGCGGTCCCGCTGCCGCTCAGTCGAAGTCCTTGGCCAGTTCGGCGCGGACCTGTTCCGGCAGGACAGCCATGTGGCTGTAGCTGGCATGGCCGAGGCCCACGATCACCGGGGTGCCGGGCGTCTTGAAGGCGGCGATCTGGGCCGGCGTGAATTTGAAGTGCACGAACTGGACCGAGGAGGCCTTGCCGTCCGCATTGGTGCGGTCGACATCCTCTTCCGCTTGGCCGGGGATCTTTTCCATGCCGATCTGGATGAAGGCCGTCTCCTCAATGCCGCCGAGCTTGCCGAGCAGGCGCTTGCGGCGATCGGGGTCGTCAATCTCGATCATGAACGTGGTGACGAGTTCGCTGCCCTTGGGCACAAGCGGATTATAGGCCGCCAGCTCGTCAACGATCTGGGCCTCGCCGCCACGCTCGATGTGCAGCATCTCCTGCACCTGCAGCCACATGGTCTCGAAGCTTTCGAAATAGAAGGTCACATGGGGACCCACCTCGATGCGGCGGTTCTTCTTGACCGCCGAGATGCGCGAGCGGGTTTCCTTGCGGACCTTGGCGTATTCCGCGAAGGGCATGATGTCGGCGGCAGTGATTTTGTGCTTGCTGGCCATGGCTGGTCTCCGTCTAACGAACCTCTCGGTCCGTGCCGTCAGAGTGGAAAGTGAGGGAGCGGGCGGTGTGTCCGCCCGTCAGAGCCCGTAGGCTTTGGCGAAGATCTGGATCGGGTTGCGTACCAGCTCGGGTTTCGCCTGATCGCCGCCGAGCTTGTCGATGCCCTGCTGGATGTGAACACCCGCCAGCGGACATTCGGAGGTGACGAAGCCCTTGGCCGCATCGCGTGCCTGACGCGCCACCGGCTTGCCGACCTTCAGCGCCGTCTCGAAGTTCTTCGTCTTGAAGCCCCACGAGCCGCCATGGCCCGAGCACCGCTCGATGACCTTGACGTCGGCCTCCGGCAGCAGACGCAGCATCTCGGCCGCCTTCTGGCCCATGTTCTGGGCGCGCGAATGACACGAGATATGCAGCGACACGCCGCCGGGCACGGGCGACAGGCCCGGCGCGAGGCCGTTCTTCTTGGCAATGTCGACGATATACTCGGACAGGTCGTAGGTGGCGCGCGCGAGCAGCTTCACATCCTCGTCTGCGGGGACGATCAACGGCCATTCGAACTTCAGCATCAGCGCGCAGGAGGGAACAAGCGCGATGACGTCGTAGCCCTTCTCGATCCAGGGCTTCAGCGCCTTGGATACGATACCGGCATTCTTGGCGACTTCCGCGATGTTGCCCTGCTCGAGCATGGGCATGCCGCAGCAGTGGGGATGCACGACCTCGGTCTCGATGCCGTTCTTGGCGAGCACCGCGCGGGCGGCCACGCCCACATCCGTGTCGTTGTAGTTGTTGAAGCAGGTGGCGTAGATCACCGCCTTGCGGCCAAAGGCCGGCGCGTCGCGATTGACGACAATCGGATTGGCCTTGGCCTGGTCGACGAAGGTCTTCGAGGCATACTTCGGCAATGCGGCTTCGGGATCGAGCCCTGCAACGCGCTCCAGCGCATTGCGCATGGGCTTGTTGTCAGTGTTCGAGGCCCAGTTGGCGAGCCCGGAAATCTTGGTGGCGATCTTGCCGTTGCGGTCGGTTTCCGCGAGCTGGCGATCGGCGAATTCTGTCAGCCCCTTCTTATGCTCGACGGCGCGATAGCGCAGCATCAGGTGCGGGAAGTCGAGATCGAATTCATGCGGCGGCACATAGGGGCACTTCGTCATGAAGCACATGTCGCAGAGCGTGCAGGCGTCCACGACAGGCTTGAAGTCAGCGCTGGCCACCGTGTCGAGCTCGCCCGACTTCGACTCGTCGACAAGGTCGAAGAGGCGCGGGAAGCTGTCGCACAGGTTGAAGCAGCGACGGCAGCCGTGACAGATGTCAAAGACGCGACGGAGTTCCTCGTCGAGCTTCGTCTCGTCATAAAAATCGGGGCTTTCCCAGTCGATCGGATGGCGGGTCGGAGCCTCGAGGCTTCCCTCTTTCATACGTTCATTCCCGGGATTTTACAGACAGGACAGGGTGTGGTCCGGCCCTTACGGCCGGACCACAAAGACGGATTACTTGATCTCGTCGAGCGCGCGCTGGAAGCGGCCAGCATGCGAACGCTCGGCCTTGGCCAGCGTCTCGAACCAGTCGGCGATCTCGTCGAAGCCTTCTTCGCGAGCGCTGCGCGCCATGCCCGGGTACATGTCGGTGTACTCGTGCGTCTCGCCAGCAACGGCAGAGGCGAGGTTCAGCGAGGTCGCGCCGATCGGCAGACCCGTTGCCGGATCACCGCTCTCCTCGAGGAACTCGAGGTGGCCATGCGCATGGCCGGTCTCGCCTTCGGCGGTCGAACGGAACACGGCTGCAACGTCGTTGTAGCCTTCGACGTCAGCCTTCTGAGCGAAATAGAGATAGCGACGGTTAGCCTGAGACTCGCCAGCGAAGGCGGCCTTCAGGTTGTCTTCGGTCTTGGTGCCCTTGAGAGCCATTGTCCCACTCCTCGAACCTGCGTTGGAGATCTCTGCCCATGTCATTGAACGGATCACTGACATCTGCGGATCGCGGCTTTTGTGCGAAGCGGGGTCGCGAATGTCAATTCGCAGAAACCGCCCATGAAGCCACGACACCGGCTCTAGAGCCTGTTTGCGACACAGTGAAATCGGTTTTGCCTGTTGAAATCATCGGTCCTGCCGATGATGAGCCGGTGCCTCTGCTGAAAGGGGGAGGGGCTCAGGCCGTCCTGACCGTGTCCGGCAGACTGGCGCGCACCACCTCGGCCAGCTTCTCCACCGCTGCCCGGCGCGGCATGTCCTTGCGGAAGACCAGGCGAATCCGGCGGGAGGCCTTGGGATCGTCGATCGGGCGGGCCGTCAGCCGGTGGGCTGTGCCGGGCCAGTTGGCCACCGCCAGCCGGGGCACCAGCGTCATGCCATAGCCGGCCGCCGTGAGCTGGATGAGGGTCTCGAGGCTGGCCGCGCGCACGTCCGCCGAGCCAGCGCCCGCGCTTTCGGCCCGTCCGCACATGTCGAGCGCCTGATCGCGCAGGCAGTGCCCGTCTGTCAGCAGGAGCAGGGACCTCGGGTCGATGGAGTCGAGATCCACCTTCTTGGCCTTGGCGAGGGGGTGGTCGCTGGGCATGACCAGCCAGAAGGGCTCGTCGAAGAGGTCGATGGAGGCCAGCCGGTCATTGCCAGGATCTGTGGCGATCAGCGCCGCGTCGAGTTCGCCATCGGCCAGCGGCGGCAGGATATGTCCTGTCAGGTCCTCGACCAGCATGAGCGGGGCCTTGGGAAGCTGAGCCTGCACCCCCGGCAGGATGAAGGGCATCAGATAGGGTGCAAGGGTCGGGATCACCCCGAGGCGGATCGGGCCGGCCAGCGGGTCGCGGCTCGCCCGGGCTGCGGCAGTGATGTCGCCGGATGCCGACACCGCCCGGCGGGCGTGGCTGAGGATCTGTTCGCCGACCGGGGTCAGGCGCACCTGCTTGCCGACCCGCTCGAAGATCGCGACACCGAGCTCCTCCTCAAGCTTGAGGATCTGTCCGGACAGGGTGGGCTGGCTCACGTGGCAGGCCACGGCGGCCTTGCCAAAATGGCCCAGATCCGCCACCGCAATCACATAGCGCAGGTCACGCAGGTTCATTCTGGATTGTCCTCGTATCGGGCTGGACGATAAAATAGGAAGAACAATCGCTTTTAACAATAACCCAATGGTGTCATCTTGCAGTGCGAAGCCGTCGCGCCGATTGCCTTGTCTGTGCGCTGAGGCGCGGCTATAAGCGCGGCCAATCCGTTTCCTCCCACATCGAGATCAGTCCCATGGCCGTTCAGCGCACCTTTTCGATCCTCAAGCCCGACGCCACCCGCCGCAATCTCACGGGCGCCATCAACGCCAAGATCGAGGAAGCCGGTCTGCGCATCGTCGCCCAAAAGCGCGTCCGCATGACGCGCGAGCAGGCCGAGACCTTCTACGGCGTGCATCGCGAGCGTCCCTTCTTCGGCGAGCTCGTCGACCAGATGACGGCCGGCCCGGTGGTCGTGCAGGTGCTTGAGGGTGAAGACGCCATCGCCACCTATCGCGGCGTCATGGGCGCCACCAACCCCGACAAGGCCGATGCCGGCACGATCCGCAAGCTCTTCGCCCTGAACATGGGCGAGAACTCGGTGCATGGCTCCGACGCCCCGGAGACC
>CAISZN010000422.1 GCA_903889985.1 uncultured Hyphomicrobiales bacterium
ACACAGTGCGCGCGAATACCAGACCGAGTGCTCAGCCTGCAGGGTCTCGATCCGGGCCTTCATGCTGTCTGGCAGGTCTGCGTAAACAGCCCGCATATCGGCGAAGTCGGTATTTGCGCCAACGGGTGGGCAGACCCGGCCGGACAGCAGCGAGTAGCTCGTGTCTGCGGCAATGAAGGAGCGATCCGTGTGCCAGAGCTTGTCGGATTCACGCCATTGCCGGCGACGGTCGGTTTCCGCAAGGATCGTGTGCCCCTCATCGAGGTTGGAAATATCATAGAGTTCCGGACGCAACCGGGCGGATTGGCCGATCGCGCGTCCTGGATTTAGAGCATAGGACAGGTCACCGAGGTATTCCGACAGGGTGATCTGCTCGTCGTCCGTCAGGTTCTGGCCCGGCAGGGCGAGCACGGCATAGCGATCGAGCAGGCTCTCGAGTTCGCCCAGCTTTCCCGCGTTCAGATTGGTCTTCAGGTCGATGCCGGAAACCTGAGCCATGAAGAGCGGATGCAAGGGCCTGACATTGATCGCCATGGTAGTCCTCCCGGGACGGTCACTGCACATATTTGGTTGTGAACAGGCCGTCGAAATTCTTGAGTGTATCCTCTGCCTTCAGAACCCCTGACCTGATGTTGAAGGTCTCGGAATTCTGTAGCCCCTCAACTGTAGCCGCAGGTACTTCGGGCGTCGAGCGGCGGATGGTCTCGACGGCCTGGTTGAGGACATCCTGCGGGATGTCGGGAAACCGCCGGGCAAGGGTCAAAGTGGCGCGCACGGGCTCCTCGCGCAGGATCCGGGCCGCCTCTACATAGGCCTTGGCCATTGCGGAGCAGACGGGCTGGCGCTTCTCGCAGACTTCAGGACGGGTCGCGAGGACCGAATAGGCGAAGGGGACGATCTCAGGGGCATCGCCAAGAAAGCTCGATGCCAGAACGATTCCGCTCTTGTCCCTTGTGGCCATGGTCGTCCAGGGCTGCGACGAGCTGAAGCCATCGACCGTGCCGGCCATCATAGCGGCAAGCATATTGGCTGCTGGCAGCGGGGTGACCTTCAGGTCCTTCTCGGGATCCAGCCCTGCCTTGCGCGCGACAAGCTGAAGCCATGCGTGGAGGTTTGTGAAGACCCCGTCGACGGCGATGGTCTTGCCCTTGAGAAGCTTGCCTCGTTCCTCGACCGGCTTCCTGGGATCAAATCCGCCCTGTTCGGCCACCGAACGCTTCAGGACTACCTCCATCTGGGGGCGATCGATCATATTGGCGATTATCAGGAGGCGCTGGCCCTTCACCGCAGCACGCGAGAAGGTGCTGCCAGTGGTCAGGGTGAAATCCACTGCGCCCGAAATGACCGAGTTGGGGGCGCCGACGCCATTGATGTCGAGCACCTTCACCTGCAGACCTGCATCGTCGAAGAGGCCAAGGTCGGCGGCCAGATAGGTGGTCGCGAATGTCAGTGAGGTCGAGGGCAGGGCGACGCTCGTCTGAAGGCGTGATTCCTGCGCGTGGGTGGTTCCACAGGCCAAAATGCAGGCGAGGGCGAGTGCGGCTGATGCCCGCATCATGGGTTGCTCCGGCTTGGCGTTTCCTCCCCGGCTTCTAGCACGTCATAGCTTCCGCGTCTGCAAAGCGGCGGGACAAGCCCGCCGCCAAAAAGGATCTCCTATCCGGGCTTTAGAGAACCTCGCGCATGACCTTGTCCGTGCGCTCCGGCTTATCGTCACGGCGCTCGCGCTTGAGGCGCTGCATCTGCTTGGCGACCCGGTCGAGTGCATGGCCCAGAGCCGCATAGGCGTCCTTGTTTTCGTCTTCCCCGGTGATCAGGGGAAGGCCGCCTGCTTGTGCGCTAATGCTGCAGCGGAAGGTGTGCCCCTCGCGAGAAAAATGTACAGCCCCGCTGGTCAGCTTGCCGAAATATTTTGAGGCGAGTTCGACGAGGCCCTCGCGAGCCCTCTGGGTCAGGACATCGCCCAAGTCGACGTTGGAGCTGCCGACGGTGATGTTCTTGTCGATGGCAACAATCATAATGCACCCCTTGGTTCGGACCCCGGCGATTCGACTCGGATTGAGGCGCCTGTCGGGACCCTATCCAGGTTCCCGTGTTAGGCTGGGAATCGGACAAACTCATGGTATGAAGTGCTTTGTTGGAGAGATATCTGCCAATTAGTAGAGCCCTGATTGTCGTCGAAACAAGGGCTTAGGCTTGGCTTGCCGCAATTTGGTCGCATTTGGAGTGCCTTCCTGCGGCCGTCCTCATTGGCCCACCAAGGCTGTCAGCGCCTGCAGTTGACGAAATGGAAACCAGAACGGTGCATTCTTCAGTGAATTGGATGGACTGTTGCTCAACTCCCACGTCGCTTCGCAATGGGGCGGTGAATGGTGGTTCGTTCATCCTCAGTGCTTGGTCTGCGAGTGATGCGTTGCGTTTGATGTTCAAAGTCAAATCCGTGTTTGTCCTGGCCGGTGCCGCAGCGGTTCTTGCCGGATGTGCCCAGAAACCTGAGGTGACCAGGGGTCGTTCCAGGGAATATTTCTCCAGCTCGACCTATGGCCCGGCCAGTGAACGTGTCGTGCAGGATGGGGAGCCGGTGCCACATGGCGGTGGCCAGTATCTCGTTGGGCGGCCCTATACGATTGCTGGGCGGCGTTATGTTCCCAATGAGCAGCCTCGCCAGACCCAGACCGGAAACGCCTCCTATTACGGGGCTGCTTTCCATGGTCGCCGCACCGCCAACGGTGAGGTCTATGACATGTCCTCGATCTCGGCTGCGCATCCAACGATGCCATTGCCGAGCTATGCGCGCGTCACCAATATGACCAATGGTCGCTCGATCGTCGTTCGCGTGAACGACCGCGGGCCGTTCCATTCCAACCGCGTCATGGATGTTTCCCAGCGCGTGGCCGAAGCTCTTGACTTCCGTCGGATGGGCACGGCGCAGGTGAAGATCGACTATCTTGGCCGTGCTGGGCTTGAGGGGTCTGATGACGCCAAACTCATGGCCTCTCTGCGCACCGATGGTCGGCCTGCGACACTCGATGGTTCGCCCGGTTTTGGCATCGGGACCATGTTTGCCAGCCGCGATCC
>CAISZN010000423.1 GCA_903889985.1 uncultured Hyphomicrobiales bacterium
GGTCATCACCGAGAATTCGCTGATCCATGATGCGCCACCATAGGTCTCGGTCCGCATCTTGTGGATCTTGCCATCCGCAGACTGGAAGAAGGGCAGGATCGATTTGTCGTAAGAAAGCTCCGGAAACAGGGTGGGCTGCACCATGGATTCCTCATGGATGAGGATCACATGGGGCGGAGCCTGCGCGAGGCTGCAACCTGGGTTGGGAACAAAGGGTGCCTTGTTGGGAGTCCGGCGCTCCGCAGCAATCAGGCCGCCGCGTCTTGCTGCCTCAATGCTTTCGGCAAAGGATGCGTAGAAATCGCCGAGGAAGAGGTCGTTCCAGAAATATTGGGTGTGGCGGCGCTCGGGCCTGTCCATGGCCGCCTGCGCCGCGATGAAGCCAAAGGCCGCGAGCGCTGGCACGCCCAGAGGCCACCAGCGCATTCGCCAGTCGATGCGCCACGCGACAGCGAGCAGGGCTGTTGCCAGCAGGAGGTATGCGCAGCCTGTCGCGAGCCGGGTCGGACCGAGCTTTGCAAGCTCCGCCCATCCATCACGCGACCCCAGGAAATAGACGAAATCCCATGCATGCAGGACCATGTCTTCCTGGCTGCGCTTCAGCCAGGAGACCAGCATGACGGAGAAGACGATGAATGCGCAGAAAAGACTCGAGAACAGGAGTCTCCGCGTCAGGACGAAGAGCAGGGACAGGATGGAAGCGGTGGTGAAAATGGCAAAGTAGAGGCTTGCACCCTCACCCTCGGTGAAGAACATCGACCCGAAGGTCGCGCCAAGCACGGGCAGGGCCAGCAGCGTCGCGAGCCACGGGCCAAGCCAGCTCTTCCTTGGCGTTTTCTGATTGTTCATGTGGGGCATCTTAAAGGATCTTGCCGGGGTTCATGATGCCCTGCGGATCGAGGCTTTTCTTGATCAGGCGCATCAGGTTGAGCGTCCCGGCAGAATGTTCCCTGGCCATGTATTTCCGTTTCAGCTGACCGATCCCATGTTCGCCCGTGCAGGTGCCTTCCATGGCAAGCCCGCGCTCAACGAGACGGTGGATGAAACCCTCTACCCAGGTCACTTCTGCCTTGTCTTCCATGTCGAGCACGATGCTGACGTGGAAATTGCCGTCGCCCACATGGCCGAGGATGCAGGCCGTCAGTCCAGTGTCGCGAATGTCGGCCTGCGTCTGCGTTACGCAATCTGCCAGACGCGAGATCGGCACACAGACATCCGTCGGCACCGCCTTGCAGCCGGGGCGCAGTTCCAGCGCCGACCAATAGGCATCATGGCGGGCCTGCCAGAGACGTGAGCGTTCTTCGGCCTTCGTCGCCCAGCTGAAGGGGCCACCACCGAGATCGGCAGCGATTTCGCCGAAGCGTTCAGCCTGCTCCTCGACGCTGCGTTGCGTGCCGTGGAACTCGACCAGAAGCATCGGCACTTCCTGCAGGCCGAGCTTTGAATGCAGGTTGACGGCCTTCACCTGCATTTCATCGAGCAGTTCGATCCGCGCAACGGGAATCCCTGTCTGGATGGTCGCAATCGTGGCATCGCAGGCTGCCTTCACACTCGGGAAGGGGCATATGCCTGCCGAGATCGCCTCAGGGATTCCATGCAGGCGCAGCGTGATGCGCGTGATGATGCCCAATGTGCCTTCAGCACCGATGAACAAACGTGTCAGGTCATAGCCGGCGGACGACTTCTTGGCACGCCGCGCCGTCTCGATGATCTCGCCGGTGGCGGTCACCACCTGCAGCGAGATGACATTATCCTTCATGGTGCCATAGCGCACCGCATTCGTGCCCGATGCCCGCGTCGAGACCATGCCGCCGACCGAGGCATCCGCGCCCGGATCGATGGGGAAGAAAAGGCCCGTGTCGCGCAGATACTCGTTCAGGGCCTTGCGCGTCACGCCGGGCTCCACAACGCAGTCGAGATCTTCCGCATGGACTGCGAGAATCCGGTTCATGCCGGACAGATCGATGCTGACACCGCCGAAGGGGGCGTTGACATGGCCTTCCAGCGAGGTCCCGGTGCCAAAGGGGATGAGTGGCACGCCGTGCCGGGCACAAATGCGCACGATCTGCGCGACGTCCTCCGTGGTTTGCGCAAAGACGACGGCATCGGGTGGCTCATTACTGCCCCATGTCAGCGTATGGGCGTGCTGCTGGCGAATCGTCTCGTTGATCGAATAGCGATTGCCGAACAGGCCTGAGAGTTCATGCAGCGCGGCCTGTAAGGCTTCCGGGTCCGGCCGCCGCGGGGCCATATCATCCATCATCCCGCAAAGCCTCCTGCATCCAGAAATGCGCGTTCCGCCTCTGTTGTCGTTCGTCCGAGCAGCGCATTTCGATGGGGGAAGCGCCCGAAGCGCTCGATGATCTCGCGATGCATTTGCCCGAAGCGCAGGCCATCCTCGTCGCCGCTGGCCTTGAGATGGGCGAGGCATTCGTCCTGTGCTGCGAGGTCTTCCGCATGCATCATCGGCATGTAGAAGAACCGGCGCAGGGGAGGGTCGATCTCACGGTCGAAGCCCCGCGTGATGGCTCGGCGTGCGGCGGCGAGAGCCTGTCCATCGCTCGCAAAGGTGCGGGCGAGGCCACGGAAGCTGTTGCGGGGAAACTGGTCAAGCAGGATGATCAGGGCGAGCGCGCCTTCCGGCGTGTCTTCCCATGCCGACAGGTCGCCACGGGTGGCTGCGAGATAGGCGCCGAAAAAAAGCCAGCGCATGTCCGCATCAAAATCGCGGTCAGGGGCGAACCAGCGCTTGGGTCCGGCCGCGCGCCAGAAGGCGAGGACATCCGCCGGCTCGGTGTTGTACTGCGCCCGGGCCTGGTTCATATCCTGCAAGGGTTCCTCCGGTCGTGGCCTTCTGCAGGCCCCTTTAGCACAAGGACAATGGCGACGCATGAGCCAGACGGTCAGCACGGCCACGACAAGCGACATCGCGCCGCCGATCAATCCCTGGCACCTGCTGGGCTATGCCGCAGCCGTGGGCGTCATGATTGCGGCCGTCGTGGCAGACGTGCCGTGGTATCTGAACTTTGTCCATGTCATGGCCGGGGTGCTCTGGACGGGCATCGACCTCTTCATGGGCTTCTACATCGGCCCAACCCTGCGTTCTGCGCCTTTCGAGGCCCGCCGGGCCGTGATCATGCGGCTGATGCCCAAGACCCTCTTCCTGATGCCGACCCTGTCGATCATCACCGGCACCTCCGGCTGGTATCACGCCAAGCAACTCGGCTTTCTGGACATGCCCTGGCCCCAGTATCGCTGGGTGCTGGCGGCGCTGGTCATCATCGCCATCCTGACCGTGCAGGGGCTTTGCATCCTCCTGCCGACCAATGTCCGGGTCTACCTGGAGTTGCGCAAGCCTGAGCCTGACCAGTCCCGGATTGCCAGGCTGATGAGCACCTATGTCTATTGGGTGACGGTGCAGGGGTGCATGCAGGTGGCCATCATTGTGGTCATGGCGCGCTTCGTCACAGGAATCTGAGGGTTTTGGGGGATTTCGCCCGCATCGACAGATCGGGTCCTTGACCCCACATTGAGGACAGGCGATTCGCTATCTGTTCTCCCCCGGAGCCCTCATTCCTTGTCAGATCCCTTCGAATTCCCCGGTGACGAGCCTGCCCCCCCTGCCGTGCATGTGCCGCGGCCCGGAGGGCTTGCCGCACGGGCACGCGCGGCCGCCATGGGCGGCGCCCGCTATCTCGAGGGGCTCAACCCGGAGCAGCGCGAGGCAGTCGAGGCGATCGAGGGGCCTGTGCTCGTGCTGGCAGGTGCCGGCACCGGCAAGACCCGCGTCCTGACGACCCGCATCGCCCATATCGTCGCGATGGGGGCTGCCCGCCCCAACGAGATCCTCGCTGTCACGTTCACCAACAAGGCAGCGCGGGAGATGAAGGAGCGCATCGCCGCCCTTGTCGGTCCGGCTGCCGAGGGCATGCAGTGGCTTGGTACCTTCCATGCCATCGGCACCAAGGTGCTGCGCCGCCATGCCGAGCTTGTCGGCTTGAAGTCCGGCTTCACCATTCTCGATACGGATGACCAGATCCGCCTGCTGAAGCAGGTGATCGCCGCCGAGGATATTGACGAAAAGCGCTGGCCTGCGCGTCAGCTCGCCCACCAGATCGACAACTGGAAGAACCGCGGGCTGGACCCCGCCCGTGTTCCGGCAGGCGAGGCGGCCTTCTTTGCCAATGGCAAGGGCGGCAAGCTCTACACCATGTATCAGGAGCGCCTGAAGACGCTGAATGCGGCGGATTTCGGCGACCTGCTGCTTGAGAGCCTGCGCCTCTTCCGCGACAATCCGGATGTGCTGAAGCAATATCAGGAACGCTTCCGCTTCATCCTCGTCGACGAGTATCAGGATACGAATACGGTGCAGTACATGTGGCTGCGCCTGCTCGCGCAGGGCCGCCACAATGTGTGCTGCGTGGGTGACGACGACCAGTCTATCTATGGCTGGCGTGGAGCCGAGGTCGACAACATCCTGCGCTTCGAGAAGGATTTTCCAGGCGCCAAGGTCATCAGGCTGGAGCGCAACTATCGCTCGACGGGTCATATCCTTGCGGCGGCGGCGCATCTGATTGCCCACAATGAAGGGCGTCTGGGAAAGACCCTCTTCACCGATGGCGAGGATGGTGAAAAGCCCATCGTCACGGGTGTGTGGGATTCGGAAGAAGAGGCGCGCGGCATTGGCGAGGAGATCGAGCAGCTGCAGCGTCGTGGCGAGAGCCTCGATGAAGTGGCGATCCTCGTGCGCGCCTCGTTCCAGATGCGCGAATTCGAAGAACGTTTCATCACTCTGGGCCTTCCCTATCGGGTGATTGGCGGACCGCGCTTTTATGAGCGCGCCGAAATCCGCGATGCGCTGGCCTATCTGCGCATCGTGGCACAGCCGGCGGATGATCTGGCCTTCGAACGCATCTTCAACACGCCGCGTCGCGGCCTTGGCGATGCGACCCTTCAGGTCATGCACGAATATGCCCGGCGCGAACGCATTCCGCTGCTGCAGGCCTCGCGCGTGCTGGTCGAGACGGAAGAGCTGAAGCCCAAGCCGCGCCAGATCCTGCGCACGCTGGTCAGCGATTTCGCGCGCTGGTCCTCGCTGCTGGACACGATGAAACATTCGGAGCTTGCCGAGACCATTCTCGAGGAGTCCGGTTATACGGACATGTGGCAGAAGGATCGTTCTGCCGATGCTGCCGGGCGCCTCGAGAACCTGAAGGAGCTTGTGCGCTCCATGGAGGAATTCCCCGATCTTGGTGGATTCCTCGAACATATTTCGCTGGTGATGGACGTCGATGACAAGAACGTGGGTCCGCGCGTGTCGATCATGACGCTGCATGCGGCCAAGGGTCTTGAATTCGATACGGTCTTCCTGCCGGGATGGGAGGAGGGATTGTTCCCCCACCAGCGTTCGCTTGATGAAAGTGGCCGCGCCGGACTCGAAGAGGAGCGCCGCCTCGCCTATGTGGGCATCACCCGGGCCAAGCGCCGCGCACGAATCTACTTTGCCACCAACAGGCGCATCCATGGCCTCTGGCAAACGACGATTCCGACGCGCTTCCTGGACGAGCTGCCGACGGATCACGTCGATGTGGCCGAGGCTGCGTCTGGCACCAGCTATGGCGGTTATGCGCAGTCGCGGTTCGCCAATCTCGACAATTATGCCTCAAGCTACAACACGCCGGGCTGGCAGCGGGCGCAGGCACGGCGTGGGGAAAGTGGCACCGGTGGCGGCTTTTCCGAGCGCGCCAACAGCTGGGGCAAGGGCGGCGGATCGCAGGCCTGGAACACAGGTGGTGCGCGGCGCGGCCCCATGCAGATCGAAGGCGAGCTGACAGCAAAGAGCGCTGCTGTCTCGGGCTTTGATCATGGTGCGCGTGTGTTCCACCAGAAGTTCGGCCCCGGCACGGTGATTGGCGTTGATGGCAACAAATTGACGGTCGAATTCGACAAGGCCGGTCGCAAGATGGTGCTCGACAGCTTCGTCACCGCAAGCTGACTAAACAGCAGCTTGCCTTGAGTGTCGCCGCGCGCGAAACTCAGCGCAAAGAAACAGACGGGAGGTCACATGCGCATCATCCTCGCTGCCCTGATTGGCCTTTGTGCCCTGGGTGCCCATGCGCAGGAGCGCACGGTCGGTGACTTCAAGGTGACGTCCGAACCAAACGCGGCGACGCGGACGGATGATTATGTTGCCTCCTATGCGCAGCGCGACATTGGCATCGCCCTTCGCTGCAAGGCCGGCCAGCAGGATATTCTCTTCCAGTTCTTCGGCGCGCAGTCCCGCCTCAAGGGCGAGACAGTCGGCTCCGATGTGACCGTGCAATTGCGCATCGACGAGGGGGAGATCCTGACGCTGAAGGGAACGGTCAGCGCCATTCTGGGCGACCGTGTGGAAGTGCAGGGTGGCGATGCGGAGGCTATCGGCAAGATCGGCGATGCGGGGCGCGTCGGGGTCCGCTACACGATTGGCGGCGGCACTGCGACCACCAGCCTCGTCCTCAATAGCCTGGAACAGGTGGTCA
>CAISZN010000424.1 GCA_903889985.1 uncultured Hyphomicrobiales bacterium
CGGCTCCGGGCCTTCGAGGATGAGATAGTCGCGCCATTTCTTTGAGACGAGGAATTGCACCAGCCCATCCATGAGCTGCGCGCGGCTGGGCATGGCATGCACGACCTCGCGGGCGCACAGGTCGCGCCGCAGGGTATCTTCCGGTGCGCTCACATTGAACAGCAGAATGTCGCGGCCTTTGGCTGCGGCCGCAATATCGGTCCAGGCACTCGCAGGCGCATCGACGAGGAGATAGTGCAATCCCTTGTCAGCCGCAGCCTTGATCGCAGTGCCAAAATCCGCTTCGGACTTCACGCTCATCCGCTCAAGCGCAAACTCTGTCTTCAGCACGCGCTTCAGGGGAAGGGCTTCATCGACACCGATCTGCGCTCCGGGGAAGGGATGTCCGCGCGTCTTGAGGATCAGCCGCTCATAGGCACGCAGGGGCTCATAGCGTGGATCATCGCCCAGTTCGATAAACCCAATGGTTTCACGTCGCAGCTCGTCAGTGGCGGGCGCCTGCGCCCGCACGGGCTGTGTGGCAAGGATGGCGAAGCCGAAGGCGAGGGCAGCTAGGGCCTTATTCATCGATCACCACGCCCCATGGAATGCGTCCGGCAGGCACCGACGTCAGGGCCTTGCGGCTTGCGACATCGACAACCGTCATGTCGTCGCCAAGCCCATTGGCCACGTAGAGGGTCTTCTCGTCCTTGGAGAGCGTGATCCCCCAGGCGCGCTTGCCCACGAGGATATAGGTCAGCACCTTGCGGGTCGCCACATCCACGAAGGCGATGTGAGAGGCATGGCCGAGCGTCACAAAGGCGGTTTTTCCGTCGCGGGTCATGGTAATGCCGACCGGCGTGACATCGCTCTTGCGCATGCCCGGCGGCAGAAACTCGATCTTCCCGCTGGCCTCGAACTTGTCACGGTCGATGATCCAGACCTCGCCTGACAACTCGGTGGTCACCCACAATTCCTTGCCGTCGGCGGTGGCAGCGAAACGCCGCGGGCGTGTGCCTACCACCACGTCCTGAATCACAGCGCCTGCTTCCGGATCGACCTTGTGGACGAGGTCGCCCACTTCCGAGGTGACATAGACGCTCTTGCCATCCTCATGGACGTAGACGCCCTCCGGCTCGGCGCCCGTCGGCACTTCGAGCATGGTGATCTCCTTGTCCAGATCGATCACCGATAGGGAGGAGCCCTCCTCGTTGGACACGTAAAGCCGACGTCGCTTCTCATCGAGTGCAAATGTCTCGGGGCTCGAACCCGTGGGGATGTGGCCTGTGACTTCCAGTTTCTGCACGTCAATCACGTCGACGACATCATCATCTCCGCAGGCGACGTAAAGCTTGGTGTGGTCCGAGTTGAAATGCATGTCGCGTGGCCGGCGCGACACCTTGAGGTCCTTGATGATCTTCAGGGTCTTGGGTTCCAGAACAAGAATGTTGTTCGATTTCTCGTTGCTGATGAACAGATTGCCGGTGCGCTCCGCAGCGCCCGCCACTGAAGATCCCGCAAGTCCGAGTGCCAGCGCACCCCAGACGGCGAATGCGATGCTGCCTTGATTGCGCAAGGGTCGTTCCACTCCCGGTGTTTCATTGCCTTGTGCGAAGTGTAGGCGTATTTTTGCCAGCGGCAAGCGCGCGAAGACAGCGCGGCACGGGAGAGGCTCACAAATGGACGATCGTGGCACGCGAGACAGCGCGACACCGGCCCTGCGGCTCGAGAAGGTCGTGCGAACCTACGGTCCCGTGCGCGCTGTCAACGAGGTCTCCTTCGTGGCTCGTCCGGGCGAGTTCATCGCGCTGCTCGGGCCCAATGGGGCCGGAAAGTCGACCCTTTTCCAGCTGCTCTCCGGCCTCTTCACACCCGACAGTGGCCAGATCGAGGTCATGGGGCAGGACATGCAGCGCGACCCGGTTCCTGCCCTAGCGGGACTTGGCATCGTATTCCAGCAGTCGACCCTCGACGGGGAACTGACCGTGAATGCCAACCTGCATTTCCATACCGGCCTGCATGGCATTCCGAAGGCAGTGGCGCGCGAGCGTATCGCCCGCGAGCTGGCGCGCCTTGGTCTGGCGGATGCCGCAGACAAGAAGGTCTCGACCCTGTCAGGGGGCAACAAGCGACGTGTGGAGCTTGCTCGGGCGCTGCTGCATGAGCCAAAAGTCCTGCTCATGGATGAGCCCACCGTCGGGCTCGATCCGCAGAGCCGGGCCGATCTCGTCAAGCTCATCCTGGCCATGCGCAGGGATCTCGGTGTGGCCGTGCTCTGGGCGACGCATCTGTGCGAGGAGGTCATCGATGCTGACCGCGTCATCGTCCTGCACAGGGGCAAGGTCCTGCAGGATACGACGCCTGCGCGGCTCTTGGCCGATACCGGGAAGGTCTCCATCGAAGAGGCCTTTCTGTCGCTGACGGGGCCGGTAAAAGAGGCAGCTGCTTGAGCAAAGCTCAGCACTCAATTAGTTTCGGTCGATCGTGAGTTTCCACGTCTGCAGGGAGGCGGCGGAACATGGCCGTTGCAACACATGGTATCTCGGTTCTATGCGCTACGCTTGCGTTCGGCTGCATCCCCGCAAAGGCACAAACCCCTGAATCTGTTTTGTTGGAAGCAATGCAATGGAACGCTGCCACGCGGGAGCGGGTTGCCAAGAGTGAAAAGGCGATTTTGGCCTATGTGAGGGCAGGGCTTGTCTCGCTCAAGCCCGACCGGCGAATTGACTATACTGACTACCGGCTCCTGCAACGACCAGCCACCCTGTTTGGGTTGCCGCTCGTGGCCCTCGAGGAAGAATATTTCAAGGGCTTCATCGGGTGCTGTGTCAGTCCGGGGGTGGGCGCAATTGTCGAAGCATCCGGCAGCTCATCGGCCATGCGGAGTTTCGCTCAGGCAAATCAATGCAGCATTGACGAGCCGATCGATCAGGCGGACCTTCACATCCGCAGATCACGTGGCCCTTTTCTTGAAATCAGCTGCCGGGAGCGCGACGTCAAGAACTGAGGTTTTTGCTTGTCGATGACATGCCTCCAGATCCTGTTCGGGACGTGAAGGCTGTCAATCGTGTTCACTGCCGCTCTTCGCGATAGATGGCCAGCTTCTCCTGCGCCGCGCGGTCGGAGAAGGTGAAGATCACCGCATCCTTCGAGGCGCGCATGCGCTTCCAGTACCAGGCTGGAATGGTCGCCACGTCGCTTTCGCCTGCAGTGAAAGTCCTGCCATCGGCCTCGATGGCGATTTCTCCTTCGAGCACGACAATGGTCTGGCCATCCGTGGAGCGGCTTGCGCGAGTCTCGAAGCCCTTGGGCAGATGGGTCAGCCAGGTGGCGATGGTGGGCATGGCCCAGCCACCGTCGAGCGGATTCACATAGCGCAATGTGTGGGCAAGATGGGGATCAATGGGCGAACTGCCGGCCACCTGCATCAGCGCCGGACGGCTTTTCGCATAGGTGTAGTTGAAGATCGGCGAGGTGAGGCCGAAGGGCGAATGAGGCTGCATCGGTCCCATGCCCGAGCCGAACTGCGAAACCGAAAAGCCCTCGGGCTTCGTCAGGATCTGGCTCTTGTCATTCATGTGATCCATGAAGGCGGCTTCGAAGAAGTTCACCATATGCAGGTCGAGGCCGTCGACCCAGATCACCGGCTTATGCTCTTCCTGTCCGTGATCATGCCAGCCCATGCTCGGCGTGATGATGAAATCACCGCGCTGCATGACGGTCTTCTCGCCAGCGACGGCAGTGAAACCGCCATTGCCCTCGAGCACCATGCGAAGCGCCGAGGCGGTGTGCCGGTGCGCCGGCGCGATCTCGCCGGGCATGATCAGCTGGTAGCCCGCATACATGGTGGCGGTGACGCGCGACCCCCCCGGCATGGCCGGGTTTTCGAGCACGAGGACGCGACGCTCGGCCTCCTCGGCGGTGAGCAGGTTTCCCGCTTCCATCAGCATGGGCTTTGCCTGAGCAAAGGACCAAACATGCGGCGCGAACTTGCTCTTCGGCTCTGTGGGCACAAGGCCCTTCAGGACCTCCCAGAGAGGCGCCAGCGAGTGCGGTGCGAGCCGGTCATAGAAATCCTTGCGGACTGGCGGCAGGTCGGTGGCGGCGGAGGTCATCCGTGGCTCCTGATGAGGGCGAATGGGGTGGCGCAACTTACCACCCGCTGACAGGCGCGCAATGGGACCGCGCGGCTTCTGCCGCGCAGCCCCCGGTTCCGTTACGCCTTGGCCGGCTTCCCATTGTGCGGGATGATGAAGACGAACATGTTGGCCAGCACGATGGTGAAAGCCATGAAGTAGAAAGTGTGCAGCAGGCTGTAGTGCTCGGCAATCCAACCGCAGATCAGGAGCCCGATCGCACTACCGATGGCCTGCACGCCAAACAGCAGCCCGATGGCAGATCCCCCGAGGTTCTTCGGCACTGAGTCCAGCGTCCATGCCTGCAGGACTGCGCGGATTGCGAAGAGGAAGAACCCGAGGCAGGCGACGAAGAATACGAAGAGAGGCGTCCCGCCGGCAAAAATCATGAACAGGAGCACGACCGCCGTCATGACCATGCTCGACATCATGATGCTGCGGCGGCCGACACTGTCTGACATGGAGCCGGCGATGGGCGCAGCAATGAAGCCAGCCACCTGCAATGCCATCATCACTGCACCGGTCACGGCGGGCGAATAGTTCATGGTATTTGCAAGATAAAGCGGCACAAAGACCATCAGCGATCCCTGCGTGGCAGAGCGGAAGGCAGAGCTTACCGAGAGCATGACGAGGGTTGTGTTCTTGCGCAGCTCCCAGAAGCCGGCGAGCGTGTCGTGCAGCCGCGTGCCGGGGTCGACCGCCTTGTTCTTGCTGACGAGATTGAGTTTGCCGAGCTGCCAGAAAATCAATGCAGCCACGGCGGCGCCGGGAATGACGTTGATCAGCATCACCTGCCGCCAGGTGAAGCCGAAGTTCAGCGCAAAGCTGCCCAGCGTCAGCCCGCCAAGAAGCGTCCCGGCGACCAGTGGTGCGACCGCATCGCCGACATTGCCACCCATGCCATGGATTGACACAACAAGTCCCTTCCGCTCGGGGAAGCGCTGGGCAAGGGTTGGAATGGCGGTCGGATGCCAGATTGTGTTCCCGATGCCAATGATGACGGCGCAGGCAAGCAGCATCCAATAGGCGCTGGCCGTGGCCATGATCATGTAGGGCACACCCACCCAGGCGAGCGACAGGGCCATCAGGAGCCCCTTGCGGCCAATCGAGTCGACGATGATGCCACCGGGAATGTTTGAAACCGCGCCTGCAAGCGCCTGAGCAGCGGTGATCGAGGCAATCTGCGGATAGCTGAGGCCGAGTTCATTGCCGATGACGGGCGCAAGAACGTAGAAGGTGGCCGGATACCAGTGCGTCAGCGCATGTCCGATGGTGATGAACCAGACTTCGCTGAAGGAACGCTTTGTGTTCGTCTCGGCTCCTGCCGTTACTGCCGTCATCATGGCCTCCGCGCCCGATTTTTGACCAAGACTGGAAACGGCGTTACCCGGCGAGCCTGCCGTGATTCCCTCTCCACTCTACTTTTGCCCAGGGTTTTAGGCTGATTGCCATGCTGGAGCAATCGCTCATTGATGCCCAGCCATGCCCTGCGTTCATAGCTCCTTGCCAATCAAGCGGTCGAGCGAATAGGGACCACCACCCCGCAGGGCAATTGCGGCGCACATCAAGCCCCAGAGCAATGTGAATTCATATCCCCGGTTGAGCCAGGAGAAGCCGGTGCTCCAGTAAAGCCAGAAGGTCAGGAAGGCCATCTCGATGCCCACGGCCACCGCAAAGAAACGGGTGAACAGGCCGAGCAGGATGCAAAGTCCGCCAGCGCCCTCCACAAAGGTCAGCAGGTAGGAGAGCTCGAGGTTGTAGGCCTTGAAGTAGGGCACCGAGATGTCGAGAGTCTTGGCCTGCGCCGCCATGCCACGCATGATCTTGCCGTAGGCATGCACGATCAGCAGCCAGGAAACGCCAAAGCGGACAACCAGCCAGGAAAAGTCGATGTTGAACTCATAGAACCGGCTCAAGGCTGGAATCAGGGGCCTAGGCTCAGAGCCTGATCTGCTTGCCATAACTTCCTCCACGGACGTGTTTTTGATCTTGGTTTCGGGCGCCTTTGTCCCGTTATTGATGGCGAAGACAGACGCCCCTGCCTAGTCACAGGGGCGTGTTGTTGCACAGCAAACCTGCAAGGGCTCACTTCTTGCCCGGCAGCACCTGTACCAGCGTCGCCAGCTGCTCCTTGGTGAGCGGCGCGGGCACGAATTTGAACTGCACGGCGTCCGCGTTCATGTCGGCGATGCCGTCCATCTTGTCGGGATCGGCGCGGTCCTTCTTCACGAACTCGTCGCGGGTGCGGATGGCGATGGCTTCACTCACGCCGGCCCACTTCGCATAGGCCTTGATGGCATCCGGGCTGCCCCAGAGCCAGTCGATGGTCTCGCGATAGGCGGCCATGTAGCGGGCGAAGGCATCGCGGTTCTTCTCCAGTGCGATGGCATTGGCGAGAATCACGCGGACCGGCTGGTTGCGGAACTCCGGAATTTCGTCGCCCTTGGCGATGATGCGAATGCGGCCGCTTTCCAGCGCATCAAGCGC
>CAISZN010000425.1 GCA_903889985.1 uncultured Hyphomicrobiales bacterium
CCGACCGTGTTCCGCTCGCCGCTGACCCAGTGGATGTTCGAGGACAACGACAACGCCAAGGCCGTGCGCGGGGGCTTCCTCACGCGTGTGCCCAAGGGTCGTCTGGGTGAAGCGGCGGATCTCGCCGGTCCGCTCCTCTTCCTCGCCTCGCGGGCCTCGGATTTCTACACGGGCCACATCCTCTATGCCGACGGCGGCTACACGGCAGGCTGACACATGACACAGGCGCGCATCGGAATTCTTGGGGCCGGCCTCATGGGCCACGGCATTGCCCAGGTCTTCGCCCTCGCAGGCCATGCGGTGCGCGTCTATGACCCCATGGAAGCGGCCCGCAACAGCCTGCAGGACCGCATCCGCACCAACCTGCGCGATCTCGACGAGGATCCGTCCGCCGCCGAGCGCGTCACCGCCTGCGCCACCATCGCGGACGCCGTGAGCGATGCTGACTTCGTGGTGGAAGCAGCACTCGAAGACCTCGCCGTGAAGCAGACACTTTTCGCGGAAGTCGAGCAGCATGCACGCCCGGACGCGATCCTCGCCAGCAATACTTCGGTGATCCCCATCACCGCCATCATGCAGGGCATCAGGGATGGGTCCCGCACGGTCGGCACCCATTGGTGGAACCCGCCCTATCTCGTTCCGCTCGTCGAAGTCATCGGCACCGACCGCACCTCGCAGGCGACGATCGATTTCACGATGGCGCTGCACAAGGCCATCGGCAAGACGCCGGCCCATGTGAAGAAGGACGTTCCCGGCTTCATCGGCAACCGCCTGCAGCATGCGCTCTGGCGCGAAGCCATCTCGCTGGTCGAGAACGGCATCTGCGATGCGCGCACGGTGGACACCGTCATCAAGGCAAGCTTCGGCCGCCGCCTCGCCGTGCTCGGCCCGCTCGAGAATGCCGATCTCGTCGGCATCGATCTCACGCTCGCCATTCACAAGACCGTGCTGCCCGCCATCGACTCGCGGCCCGGTCCATCACCCTATCTCGACAAGCTCATCGCGCAGGGCAAACTCGGCATGAAGTCGGGCGAGGGATTCCGCAGCTGGAGCGCCGAAGAACAGGCGGAGCTGCGCCAGAACGTGCTTCAGCACCTGAAGAAAGCTGCCGCCAGCGATACCTGATCGATCCCGGAAAGCCACCTGAGCAGCGCCCCGCTTTACCGCTCAAAAGGAGACGGCCCCATGACTGACACGCCGAAGCGCAACCTCTCGAACAAGGTCATCATCACCTGCGCGGTGACCGGCTCGATCCACACGCCCACCATGTCGGATGCCCTGCCGATAACCCCCGAGCAGATCGGCACCTCCGCCATCGAGGCAGCCCATGCCGGTGCGGCGATCCTGCATCTTCATGCACGCGACCCGCAGGATGGCCGCCCGACGCCTGACCCGAAAGTCTTCATGCAGTTCCTGCCGCGCGTCCACGCCGAGTGCGATGCCATTGTCAACATCACCACCGGCGGCAGCGTGAAGATGACGGTGGACGAGCGCCTTGCCGCGCCGATGCTGGCCTCGCCGGAAATGTGCTCGCTGAACATGGGCACCATGAACTTCGCGCTCTATCCCATGGCCGCGCGCTACAAGAACTGGAAGTATGACTGGGAAGAAAGCTACCTCGTCAATTCCGACGACAACATCTTCCGCAACACCTTCCGCGACATCGAGCGCATCTACAAGACGCTGGGCGAGGGCCATGGCACCAAGTTCGAGCATGAGTGCTACGACGTCGGCCATCTCTACAACCTCGCCCATTGCCTCGATCGCGGCCTGTTCAAGCCGCCGGTCTTCCTGCAGCTCATCTTCGGCATCCTTGGCGGCATCGGCCCCGACATGGAAAACCTGATGTTCATGAAGAAGACCGCCGACAAGCTCTTCGGCGACCAGTACCGCTGGTCGGTGCTGGCCGCGGGCCGCTTCCAGATGCCCTTCGCCACGCAGGCGGCCATGATGGGCGGCCACGTACGTGTCGGCCTCGAGGATTCGATCTTCATCGGCCGCGGCAAGCTCGCCGATTCCAACGCCCAGCAGGTCGCCAAGATCCGCCACATCATCGAGGAGCTCGGCTACGAGGCCGCAACCCCCAATGAAGCGCGCGAGATGCTTGGGCTGAAAGGCGCGGGGAGTGTGAAGTTCTGAGGCGCACCTCCAACCTCTCCCTTGCGGGGAGGGTCGGAAATGCAAGGCATTTCCGGGGTGGGGGTAGCGCGCGATCAGCGCGCGCATGACTCACCCCGCAGCTTCAACCGTCTCCGATACGAAATCGCAGCATCACCCCACCCCGCCGCGCTGACGCGCGTCGACCCTCCCCATCAAGGGGAGGGTGGGTGCTAGCCCTGCTGCGGGCTCACCAGTGACTGAAGGAAACGCTCCGCTGTTTGCGTTGAGCTTTTGTCTTAAGCACCCTTGCGGCTGCGGGGCTTCTTCACAGGCAAAGGCAATTCAGCTGACGAAACCCTGACAAGCTGCGTCAGCCAATCGCTGTCATCCCATTGCTCGCCGGCAATCCAGAAATAGGCCTTCGCGCCCTTGTAGGGTGGCTTTTCAGTCGTCGCCCCAATGAATGCGCGACCGGCAGTGGTTGGCTTCACGAACAGCTGGTCATCGCACACCAGCGCGACCAGCTTGCCGTCGCAATAGAGTGCATATTCACCAAACATCTTGCGCTGGGTGACGGCTCCCGCGCGCGCAATCTGCTCGACGATATAGTCCACTGTGCTCTGGTTGGAAGCCATTGTTGTCCTATCCGCCCAACGGCGAGCAGATCCCGGCCTGAGCATAAAGCATCTAACGATACCGCATTGAGACTGTGAAGGCTTGCCTGTCTCGGGTCACGCTCACTCCCTCTCCCGCCTGCGGGAGAGGGTTGGGGTGAGGGCCTTTGGCGTAGAGCTCGTTCTACAAGACTGAAGCGACCCGGTCGCCCCTCATCCTCCCCTTCTCCCCGCAAGCGGGGAGAAGGGGGCGGAAGCCGTGAGCCAAGAGTCCGAGAGTTCGTCACGCAAAGGCGAATGCGCGCAGCCTCACCCCTGCTGCGCCAGCGCCTCGAGGGCGAACTTCGCCTCCAAAAGCTTTTCGGTGATCAGCGGCTCGGCTTCCATGAAGCGCTGGCTCGGCACCGGCACCGAGATGGCCAGCGGATTGCCAAGCGAATCCGACAGGGCGATGCCTGCCGCAGAGACGCCCAGCGTATGCTCCTCACGATCGAACGACACGCCTGATGCGCGGATCACATCCAGCTCGCGCAACAGGGCCTCGAGCGTGGTGATCGTATTTTGCGTGCGCGCTTCATAATGCCTGCCAAGCAACCGCTCCACGGCGCGGTCATCGAGCGTCGCTAGATAGGCCTTGCCATTGGCCGTGCAGTAGAGCGGAAAGGTCTCGCCCACGGCTGACACCGTGCGCAGGCGCTGCGGGCCGATCACCTGGTCGATGAACAGAAGTCGATCCTTGCGGATGGTGGCCAGATCCACCGTCTCGCGCAGTTCCCCTGACAACTTGATGAGCACCGGGCGCGCCAGCGACACGAAATCCGAGCGCACGGCGCCTGCCAGCCGCAGGATCGCCGGACCAAGCATGACCCGCCCCGTGGGCGTCGCCGAGATGACGAGCTTCTCGGCCTGCAGGGCGGCCACGATGCGCTGCACGGTCGAGCGCGCAAGCCCTGTGCGCTGCGAGATCTGCCCGAGGCTGAGCCCCGAGGCATCCTCCTCCAGCGTGCGCAGGATGGCTGCGGCACGCGCGATGACTTGGACCCCGCTTCGGTCCTGCGCGGATGGGTCGTTCGACGTCAAAGTTTCGGTCATGAGTTCTTTTAGTCCTCCCCAGCCCGGCCATCAAACCGGCTAGCTATCGTTTGACCGCTTAGTTCATATTGTGGTACGTTATAACCATAATGCGGTACAAGCCGTCCAGTAGGGAATGACCTTTTCCAAGGGTCGGGAAACACAAGGAGGATCAATGATGATTACGCGCAGACTGACCCTGTCGCTCATCGGCGCACTCGCCCTGGCGGCTCCGTCCGCGGCCTTTGCCCAGACCTTCGAACTGAAGGTTACCCACTTCCTGCCGCCCAAC
>CAISZN010000426.1 GCA_903889985.1 uncultured Hyphomicrobiales bacterium
AGAAAACCAATATGCTCGCCCTGCGCTCCCTCGTAGGTCAGGAAGGCGGCGGGGCCGATGTCTGCCGGGGCCAGCCGACCACCAAGCAGCTTCAAGCCAAAGCTTGTCAGGTCCGGAACCGGAACTGACAGGCCAAGTCTCGCCGAGAGGGTTTCGCTGAGGGCTGCAGGAACCAGGTTTGGCTCCGCCGGCTCGCCGGAATAGGTGACGTGGGCCTCGATGGCCCGGGCTGCCAGAGCTGGGCCAAAGTCGGTGATCACGGCGGTTTCCACCGGGCGTCCGGTCAGGGTTCGCAGGCCGCTCAGGAAATTGGGTGTGAGGCCAAACAGCATGACGGCGATAACCGTGGAGGCAGCGCCTGCCAGAAAAGCTCCGCCAATCGCGATGGCGAGTTTCCTTGGGCGGAACGTGGCGACCTCTGTGACGCGAATTGGCAGTCCCAAAACAGTGGCAGGGGCTGCCGGGGCGACAGGACGGGAAGGCTCGATCCGAAGCTGGGTGAAGCCGCCGGTCTGGGGCCTTGCCGGCCCGTCATGACCAAATCGCCCCATCGCGGCGCGGATCAGGTCATTCTGGCGCCTCCAGTTCTCGACGCGAGCCGCCTCGGAGGGCTGGGCCGCCAGATAGGCGTCAATCAAGGCCCTGCGGTCCGGGGCTGTTTCCCCGTCCACATAGGCGTTCAGATCAACTTCCGTGACCGAGGCGCTGCTCATTTCACGACCCGCAGATGGTGGGCGGTGCGGGCCCGCTGGCGGAGGTCAGAGCCGGGCGGTGCCTCGAGATGCTGGTCCAGGATGTGCCGGGCGCGGGCCATGCGATGGCCGATGCCCAGCTTCGGGATGCCCAGCACATCCCCGGCCTCTGCGTAGGAGAACCCCTCCAGCACAATGAGCAGCAGGGGCTCCCGGCATTCGAGAGGGAGGCAGGCAATGGCCTCGGTGACGCCCAGCGGCCCATGGGGCACCGGAGGAGCCGGGAGGGCTGCATGACGGAGCCGGCGGCGGTTGAGACTGGTCAGGGTGGCAAAGAGCCAGATGCGCAGATTGCCGGACCGGGCCTGCTCGGCCGAAGCCTGAAGCCGGTTGATGGTTTCCGACAGGAGGCCCTCGGCGGCCATCTTGGGGTCATCCGCATCGCGTGCGACCAGCGCCCGGGCATAGCGCCTCAGGCCGGCCACATGGGCGAAAATGTCTCCATCGTCTTCCAAAACGCGCAGGCCCCGTTTGATAGTCGATTCACTATTAACACTCTTTTTAGGATAGCGGCAGCGTCCTGCCTATGAGGCTTCGGCGGACAGGCCTGGCAAATTTTTCGTCGCAGTTGCGAAGGGGGTCGCCTTGCCTATTCCGCAGCCAGCGGCTATGGGGCGGCAGGCCTTCAAGGCCTCGTGATCACAGACATGCGGGTCCTACATGGCGCAGGGAAGCGGAATTCTCGCCGGCAAGCGCGGTCTCATCATGGGACTGGCAAACAATCGCTCGATTGCCTGGGGCATTGCCAAGGCGGCCCGGGAGGCCGGTGCCGAGCTCGCCTTTACCTATCAGGGCGATGCGCTTGAAAAGCGCGTGCGCCCCCTGGCAGCCGAACTTGATGGCCATGTGGTTGGCCATTGCGACGTGACGGATTCCGCCACCATAGATGCGGCCTTTGCAGAGATCGAGAAGCTCTGGGGCTCTATCGATTTTGTCGTCCATTGCGTGGCCTTCTCCGACAAGGACGAGCTGACTGGCCGCTATGTCGACACGAGCGAAGAGAACTTCACCCGCTCGCTGCTGATCTCCTGCTATTCGCTGACAGCTGTCACCCAGCGCGCCGAAAAGCTGATGACCAACGGCGGCTCCATCGTGACGCTGACCTATTACGGCGCCGAGAAATGGATGCCCCATTACAATGTCATGGGTGTCGCCAAGGCGGCGCTGGAGTCGAGCGTGCGCTATCTTGCTGCCGACCTTGGCGAAAAGAACATCCGCGTGAACGCCATCTCGGCTGGACCGATCAAGACGTTGGCGGCCTCCGGGATTGGCGACTTCCGCTACATCCTGAAATGGAACGAATATAATTCCCCGCTGCGCCGCACCGTCACCATTGAAGAAGTGGGCGAGAGCACGGCCTTCCTGCTGTCTCCCATGTCGCGTGGCATCACCGGCGAGATCATGCATGTGGACGCCGGCTATCACGTGGTGGGCATGAAGAATCCGGCTGCCCCCGACATCTCGGTTGTTAGCAAGGACTGAGCGCGACAGCTAACTCTTGACCGTGACCCTTTGCCGGTCCAATCGGAGGTACCTCCGAGTGGATTCCCATGTCCCTGCAGCATCGACTCATCTTCCTGCGCCACGGCGAAACCGACTACAACGCCGAAGGGCGCTTGCAGGGCCAGAAGGACATTCCCCTGAACGGACGTGGCCGGGACCAGGCTGCCAGCGCCGGCCGGATGGTCCGTGATCATTTCGGAACGGAACTCGATCGCCTGCGTTTTATCGCATCACCCCTTGGCCGCACACGCGAGACCATGGAGCTGGCCCGCTCCGCCATGGGGCTTGAGCCATCTGCCTATGAAATGGACCCGCGCCTGATGGAGCTCTCCTTCGGGCGTTGGGAAGGGCTAATATGGCCCGAGGTCAAGGCCATGGATCCCTGGGCCGCCAAGGCTCGGGAAGGCAACAAATGGACCTTCCAGCCCCCGGGCGGGGAAAGCTACGCCATGCTTGCGGAGCGTCTCCGGCCATGGCTGGAGACTGTATCCGGCGATACCCTGATCGTCTCCCACGGCGGGGTAGCCCGGGTTTTGCTGACGATGATTGGTGGTCATTCGACCGCAAAGGCGCCCCTTTCAGATATTCATCAGGGTCGGGTCCTCCTCTTCGAGGGCCAGACTGCCCGCTGGCTCTAGACCATCGTTCTAGAGCGGTCACGGCGCCGTTCATGGCGCATTCACGTGGCCGTTAGATAGATGTCATACGGGTAAAACGTGTTACACAGTCCGCCGCCTCGGGAGACCGGAAACAGCTTGGGCGAGCGGGGGCAGGTTCGAACGGGCGGGGGTTCAATTCGCTTTACGGACGATCCCACCTGGCTTGTTTCCGGATGGGGCCGCATGCGATCGACGCGTGCGATCTGACGGTGTGGTTCGATCCATGGTGGACAGCGGGATGGACGCAGAGGCACTTGCCGAGCGCGGGGGAGACATCTCCGAGTTGACGCCTGTAATGGGCGCCTCGGCTCATCTCGTGTTGAGGGGGCCGGTCATGCCGGACCTCATTCGCGATGAACTCCTGTCAGAGATTTTTGGCTCGACTGCGACCAGTCAGCCGGATGCCCGCTGCATGGTCGAGGGCGATCGTGTCCTCACCTACCAGCAGGTGGATGATCAGGCGACCGCGATCGCCCGCGGTCTGCTGCGCGAAGGGATTCGGCCGGGCAAGGTGGTCGGACTGTGGATGCCCCGCGGTGCGGATCTCCTGATCGCACAGATCGCCATAGCCAAGACCGGGGCTGCCTGGCTGCCCTTCGATGCCGAAGCGCCGCTTGAGCGCATTGCTGTCTGTCTCGAGGATGCACAGGCCAGCGCGCTTTTCACACTCGCGCCGCAGGCGTCCGGGGTCGAAGGCCGGGTGCCCTGCACGGTGGTCACGGCCGAAAGCCTGATCGAGCCATCCAATCACAGCATTGTCAGTGCCCGGTCGCTTGGCGCCACGCCCGATCATCCGGCCTATATGATCTATACCTCCGGCTCGACTGGCGTGCCCAAGGGTATCGTCATCACGGGCCGCAACATCTGCCACTATCTGCGCGCTGCGAATGAGATCTATCGGCTCAACGACGCTGACGTGGTCTTCCAGGGTGCGTCGGTTGCTTTCGATCTCTCCATGGAAGAGATCTGGCTGCCCTATCTCGTGGGTGCTTCCCTCGTTGTGGCAACGCCCGCCATGATGGGCGAGGCGGACAAGCTGCCAGAGGTGATGGAAGCCCATGGCGTGACCGTGCTCGACACGGTGCCGACCCTGCTTTCCATGTTGCCGCGCGACGTAGCCAACCTGCGTGTCATCATCCTGGGTGGCGAAGCCTGCCCACCGGCTGTCGGCCAGCGCTGGTGCCGCCCCGGCCGCACAATCTTCAACAGCTACGGCCCGACCGAGACCACGGTCGTTGCCACCGTTTCGGAAGTGCGCGCCGGCGAACCGGTCACCATCGGCAAGCCGATCCCGAACTACACCTGCTATGTAGTCGATGATGTGCTCAATCCGCTTGGCATTGGCGTCGAGGGCGAACTGCTCATTGGCGGACCGGGCGTTGCAAAAGGCTATCTGCGCCGCGAGCAGCTGACGGCCGAAAAATTCATCGCCAATCCCTTCGATCCCGAGGGCAGTGATCAGATCCTCTATCGCTCAGGTGATGCGGTCGTCTTCGATGAGAAGCTCGATATCCTCTTCCGCGGTCGCATCGACGATCAGGTGAAGATCCGCGGCTTCCGCGTGGAGCTTGGTGAGATCGAGGCCAAGCTCACCGACCTGCCTGGCATCACCCAGGCAGCCGTGGTGCTGCGCAATGACGATGGCATGGACCAGCTCGTCGCCTTCCTGACGCTGGAGCCCGGCACGGAACTCGACTCGCGGGGCCTGCGCTCGACCCTGCGGCAGAAGCTGCCGCCCTACATGGTGCCAGCTCATTTCGAGCCGATGCGCGAGCTGCCGCGCCTGCCCTCCGGCAAGGCCAACCGCAACCTGCTCAAGAAAGCTGTTCTCACCGCGCCCGCCGACGTGGCCGAGGAACAGGAAGAGCCACGCACCGAGACAGAAGCGCAGCTGCTGGAGTCCGCAAAGGCCGTGCTGCCGCCGCAGGCTATTCCCTTCGATGCGGATTTCTTCACCGATCTCGGCGGCCATTCGCTCGTCGCAGCCCGCTTCCTGGGCTTGGTGCGCCAGCGTCATTCGCTGGCATCGCTGACCCTGCAGGATGTCTATGCGACGCGCACCCTGCGCGCGATGGGCGCGCTGCTTGACGGCCGCCTCGTTCATCAGGCGCCACCGCGCGACCTCTCCTTCACGCCGCCGCCGCTCCTGCGTCGCTTTCTGTGCGGCCTCGCGCAGGCCATCGCCCTGCCGATCATCATTGCGCTGATGACGGCCCAGTGGCTCGGCGTCTTCATCAGCTACATGCTGCTGACCGGCCCCGATGCCAGCCTCGTCCAGGAAATCGCCTCGCTGCTGGGCGTCTATGCCTGCATCAACGTGGCCACCATCGCCATTTCCATCGTGATGAAATGGGTGGTCATGGGCCGCACCAAGCCCGGCCGCTACCCGCTCTGGGGCGTCTATTATTTCCGCTGGTGGCTGAGCCAGCGCTTCATCGGCCTCGCCCACCTGAAGTGGTTCCAGGGCACGCCGATCATGCGGCTTTATCTCTCGGCTCTGGGCGCCAAGGTGGGCGACGATGCGATCATCAGCGAGATCGAGGCGGGCGCCTTCGATCTGCTCACCATCGGCGCGGGTTGCAGCATTGGCCAGAAGGTCAAGTTCGCGAATGCGCGTGCCGAGGGCAATGAATTCGTCATCGGCGCAATCGAGGTGGGCAGGGATGCCTATATCGGCACCTCCTGCACCATCGAGGAAGGCGTCGTCATCGGCCGCAGCGCAGAGCTTCGCGACCTGACCTCCATTGGCCATGGCACGCAGATCGGCGAGGCCGAGCTGTGGGATGGCTCGCCGGGCCGCAAGACCGGCATGGTGGCGCTCGATGAGCTGCCGCCGCAGTCTGATGCTTCAGCCGTGACGCGCACGCTGCAGACCTTTGTTTACACCCTGCTGCTGCTCATCGTTCCGCCGCTCGGCCTCCTGCCGATCTTCCCGGCCTTCTGGGTCTTCGACCGCATCGACGAGCTGATCGGGGTTGTCTACATCGACCGCGCGACCTATCTGGCTACGATTCCGATCATGGCCTGGCCCACGTCTTTTGCGCTCGTGCTGGTGACCGTGGCTTTGATCGCAGTCATTCGCTGGATGATTCTGCCGCGGGTGCGCGAAGGCGTCTATTCGATCCACTCCTGGTTCTACGTGCGCAAATGGGCGGTGGCGCTCGCGACCGAAGTGACGCTGGAGACTCTCTCCTCGCTCTTCGCCACGATCTACATGCGCACCTGGTATCGCCTCATGGGTGCCAAGATCGGCAAGGACGCGGAGATTTCCACCAATCTGTCCGGTCGCTACGACCTCGTCGAGATCGGTGAGAAGTGCTTCATCGCCGACGAGGTGATCCTCGGCGACGAGGACGTGCGTCGCGGTTATATGACGCTGGAGCGTGTGCGCACCGGGGCGCAGGTTTTCATCGGTAACGATGGTGTCGTGCCGCCGGGCGCCGATATTCCGTCAGGCGCTTTGATTGGCATCAAGTCGAAGCCGCCGAGCAATGAGGAAATGTCGGAGGGCGATACATGGTTTGGTTCGCCACCGATCAAGCTGCCCGTGCGCCAGAAGTTTGATGCGGGCCAGTACTGGACCTATGAGCCGCCGAAGTGGAAGAAGTATGCCCGCGGTTTCTTCGAGGCGATCCATATCTCCCTGCCGACGATGCTCTTCATCACCTTCGGCACCTGGGCGGTCGAGTTCATTGCACCCGCGCTGATTGCGGGTGACTACGGGAAGCTCATCTGGATCTTCATCCTGTGCTCCATGCTCATCTCGCTGGCGATGACTGCGGTGGTCATCATCGTGAAGTGGGTGACCATGGGACGCTACGAGCCCATGGTGCGCCCCATGTGGTCCTTCTGGGCCATGCGCACCGAAGCGGTTGCTGTCATGTACTGGGGGCTCGCGGGCAAGGTCTTCCTCGACCATCTGCGCGGCACGCCCTTCCTGCCCTGGGCCCTGCGCCTGTTTGGCGCCCATTTCGGCAAGGGCGTCTGGATGGACATGACCGACATCACCGAGTTCGACTGCATCACGGTCGGTGACTACTGTAACCTCAACGCGCTCTCGGCCCTGCAGACCCACCTCTACGAGGACCGGGTCATGAAGATCGGCCGCGTCCATCTGGAAGAGGGCGTGACGGTGGGGGCGGGCTCGACCGTCCTCTACGACACCCACATCGGCAAGTTTGCCCAGCTCGGGCCGCTGACGGTCATCATGAAGGGCGAGGCCATTCCGGCCAATTCGGAATGGATCGGGGCTCCCGCCCAGCCGCGGTAGTGGGTTTTGGACCGCGCGCCTCCCGGCACCACCCTCCCCTTGATGGGGAGGGTCGACGTGCGAAGCACGGCGGGGTGGGGTGACGCTGCGATTTCGTCTCGGGAACGGCTGAAGCCGGGATGGTTTGAAAGCGCGCTGGTCGCGCGCGACCCCCACCCCGTCAGGGCTTTGCCCTGCCGACCCTCCCCGCAAGTGTTCAGACCGGGGAGATGGGTAACACCTGTTCGGAGACATAGGTAACGGTTTGAGCATCGCTGTTCTGGTCTGTGAAGTCG
>CAISZN010000427.1 GCA_903889985.1 uncultured Hyphomicrobiales bacterium
CTGCATGCAGGCACGCGCTATGCGCGGCCGGGCGAGGCCTATGGCTTTGAACCGCGACGGCTGAATGTCGAGCGCTGCGAAGAGGTGGAACTCGAACTCATCAACGAGGATGCCATCCGGCATGACTTCATGCTGCCGGGGCTCGACCCGATGTTTGCGCTGAACTTCATCGGCCCGGGCACACAGACCGCCAGCTTCATCACGCCCGATGCAGATGTGACCCTGTTCTTCCATTGCCATGTGCCCGCCCACGACAAGGCCGGCATGACGGGTGAACTTGTCATCGGCAATGGCTCGCGCGGTGGCGCAGCCCGCGTGCAGACCGTGCAGGCGACCGGCTCGGCAGAAGGCGAGGGAACGGTGACGGCCACCATCCCGCGTTCAAGCCGCCTCGTCGTCGACCACGGCGAGATCAAGGGCTTCATGGGGGCGATGGAGATGGCCTATCCGGTGGCCGATCCCAAGCTGCTCGACAACCTCGGCCCCGGCGACCGCATCCGCTTCACCATCGACAAGGGTCGCAGCACGATCACCGCGATCACCGTGCTGAACAAGGGTAAGTAGGGGGCCACCCTCCCCCTTGCGGGGAGGGTCGAAAATGCGAAGCATTTTCGGGGTGGGGGTCGCGCGCGATCAGCGCGCGTGGGACTCACCCTGCAGCTTCAACCGATCCCGATACGAAATCGCAGCCACACCCCACCCCGCCGTGCTGCGCACGTCGACCCTCCCGATCAAGGGGAGGGTGCATCACTCACAACCCGAGAAACGTCTCCGCATTGCCGCGCAGGATCTTGTCACCCTGTTGCGTCGTCAGCCCGCAGCTGCGGATGAACTCCACCGGCTTGCGATCGCCGACCGGATAGTCGGACCCGAGCATGATGCGGTCCTCGCCGACGATCTCGACAAGCCTCTTCACCAGCCCTGCATCATAGAGGCAGCTGTCGTACCAGAGCATCTTGAGGAAATCCGCCGGCGGCTGCTTCATGTTCACCCGTGTCGAGGGCTTTTCCAGCCAGTTGCGGTTGAAGCGGCCGAAGTTGAACGGCATGTAGCCGCCCCCGTGGGAAATGCAAACCTTCAGCTTCGGAAACTTGTCGAGGATTCCCTCATACATCAATGAAGCAATCGCCATGGCTTCCTCAAAGCTCTGGCCGATGCTGTTCCACTGGAAATAGGGCTTGAAGCGCGCATCGTGGTTGCCCGCCGGATGCACATAGATGACAGCGCCCAGCTCCTCCGCCTTCGCCCAGAAGGGATGGAAGTCCTTGTGGCCGATCTCCTTGCCGGCCGCACTGGTGGCAATCTGCAGACCGCTCAGGCCGAGCTCTCCCACCGCGCGCTCAAGCTCCTGTACGGCGAGCATTGGCGCATGCAAGGGCACGCCGCCAAACCCACGGAAGCGCGTCGGGCTGGCTTTGATCGCCTCGGCCATCCTGTTGTTGGCGAGCTGCTCGCAGCGCAGGCTGTCCTCCGGGTTCATCCAGTAGGTGCACTGGTGAACGAGGCTGCAGGTGAGGACCTGCACGCCGACGCCCATCTCGTCCATCAGCTTGACGCGGTTGACCGTGTCATAGCTGATCTCCGCCATGCGATCCTGGCGTTCCGCGTTGGAGCGCTCAAGCTCTTCCGAGACCGCTTCATTCTCGATGGGCCGTGACGTCAGTCCGTAATTCTTCGTCAGCTTGAAGATTTCCGGCACGAGCATATGCGCGTGAATATCGATGGCGCCCTGATGCATCTGGGTCCCTGTGGCCACTTCGGCTTCCTCCCTGAATTCCAGCTCGACCTTAGCTCACCTGGGTGATGTTGAGGAAGCGGGCCGCATTGCGCCATGCCACGGCCTCGCGCACCGGCTCGGCAAGCGACACGTCATCCATGAAGTGCCCGGCCTCGACGATGTTCTCGAAGGGATAGTCCGCCGAGAACATGACGCGCGACACGCCCAGCGCCGCGATGGTGCAATCGACAGGCTCCTTCGAATACATGCCGGAGATCGTCACCGCGATATTCTCCTTGATGTACTGGGAGGGCTCGCGCTTGAGCTGCACGCCATAGAGCTTGGCGCGGCTGTCGAGCCGCCACAGCATGAAGGGCAGCGTCTCGCCCAGATGGCCGAGCATGAGCAGCGCCTTGGGGAAGCGGTCGAAGACGCCGCCAAAGATCATGCGCAGGGTATGTGTCCCGGTCTCGACGCCCCAGCCCCATGTGGCGCGGGTGATCTCCTTGTAGCTGCCATAGCTGGCATACTGCTGCGCCGGGTCTGCGGGATGCAGGTAGAGCGGCACCTGCAGCTCCTCGGCCTTGGCCCAGAAGGGATCGAACGCGCGCTCGTCGAGATACTGGCCATTCGTGTGGCCGTTGATCATGGCGCCCTTGAAGCCGAGCTGCGTCACGCAGCGTTCCAGCTCCTTCGCGGCTGCAACGGGATCTTGCAATGCAACATGGGCGAAGCCCGCGAAGCGGTCCGGATGGCGGGACACCTGAGCTGCCAGAAAGTCATTGGCCTCGGCGGCCTTCTTCGTGGCGCGAGCAACATCCTTTTCCACCTGCACGCCGGGGCCGGCAGCACCCAGAACCGCGAAGGCGATGCCCGCCGCATCCATCTCCGACAGGCGCAGCTCATCGAAATTCGTGAGCCGTTCGTGGATCTTGTCATAGATCGGCCTGGGCACGTCGCTCATCGTCGGCTGCCAGTATTCGCTCAGGCCGGGAGATATGAAATGCTCTTCGAGCGCGATCTTCTTCATGGGCGTTTCCTGGCTGTTGCGCGCCTCTGGGAGGCTTGCGATTGCGTCCGTATCACGATACAGTTGCACCACATTACGGGTCAATAGAGACCCGAGAGTTCATACAGGGAGGTCGAAAGTGACGATCAAGATTCGTGGCATCGAGTTCGAGGACAATCTCGACAACTCCATGGGACTGGAGTTCTACAATCTGTCCCACCGTTTCGGATACCAGTCCCCGAACTGGCCCTATTTCGAAGACGTGAAGATCGAGCGCATCCATTATATGGCGAAGTCGGGCGTTCTGTCCCAGCGCATCACGACCTCCATGCACAACACCACCCACATCGATGCGCCCGCCCACGTGGTGCAGGGTACGCCCTTCATCGATGAAGTGCCGCTGCCGCACTTCTTCGGTTCGGGCATCGTGATCTCGATCCCCAAGAAGATGTGGGAGCCGATCACCTATGACGATCTGGAAAAGGCTGCCGGCAAGATCGTGCGCCCCGGCGACGTGGTGATCGTCAACACCGGCTGGCATCACCAGTACGAAGACAGCGAAGACTATTTCTGCAAGTGCCCCGGCTTCGTGCCCTCCGCCGGCCACTGGTTCGTGGAGAAGAAGGTGAAGGTTGTCGGCCACGACACGCAGGCCAACGATCATCCGCTCGCCACCGCCATCGGCCCGCAGCGCAACGGCCCCCTGCATCCCCACCTGAAGGAAGAGTACTTCAAGTGGTCGGGCGGACGCGACTGGAAGGACGACTTCCCGGAGTGGGAGCCGGTGCATCGCATCCTCTTCAACAACGGCATTCTCGGCATCGAGAACGTCGGCGGCGATCTCGACAAGGTCACCGGCAAGCGCGTCACCTTTGCCTTCTTCCCCTGGAACTGGGATCGTGGCGACGGCTGCATCATTCGTCTCGTCGCCATCATCGACAAGACCGGCGGCTATCGCATTGAAAAAGGGGAGAGCTTCTGATGCTGGTCAAGAAATTCGCTGACGCCAAACCCTATGACGCCCACAATCACTGGGGCAACCTCGGCCTGCGCCTGCAGGGTTTTGAAGGCGCTGCCGGCCCGCAGAACCAGTGGGTTGGCCTCTCGCACTTCCTGCCCGGCGGCGGCGCGGGTCCTGACTCGACGCCCTTCGAGAAGATCTATGTGGTCCTCGAAGGCGAGATGACCGTCATCATCGACGGCCAGGAAACCGTGCTGAAGAAGCTCGATTCCTGCACCATCGCGGCCAATGAGGTTCGCAAGATCGAAAACCGCGGCAATGCGGTCTGCACCATGATCGTCGTGCTGCCCTATCCTCCGGGAGTGAAGCCGTGAGCGACGACTTCCTGACGAACCCGGCCTCGCTCTTTGACGTGAAGGGCAAGGTTGCGGTCATCACCGGAGCGTCGGGCGCCTTTGGCGCGCTCGCCGCCAAGGTTCTGGCGGGGGCGGGCTGCAAGCTCGTGCTCACCGCCGGCAAGAAGGCGGAACTCGACGCCGTGAGCGACGAGTGCCGCAAGCTCGGCGCCGAGGTTGAGGGCGTCAACGTGCGCCCCAGCACGGAAGAGACCTGCGACGAGATCATCGCCGCCGGCGTGAAGCGCTTTGGCCGCGTCGACATCCTCGTTGTTGCCTCGGGCAAGAACGACGTGTCGAAGATCGTCGACATGGCGCCGTCGCGCTTCCTCGATGTGATGGATGCCAATGTCACCCAGTCCTGGCTGATGGCACGCGCCTGCTCCAAGCAGATGCTGGCGCAGGGCGGTGGCGGCAAGATCGTGCTGATGTCGTCGGCCCGTGGCCTGCTCGGCCATCCGGCAGGCTACACGGCCTATTGCGCCTCCAAGTCCGCCGTGGACGGCATGACCAAGGCGCTGGGCTGCGAACTGGGGCCAACGGGCATCACGGTCAATGCCATTGCGCCGACCGTGTTCCGCTCGCCGCTGACCCAGTGGATGTTCGAGGACAACGACAACGCCAAGGCCGTGCGCGGGGGCTTCCTCACGCGTGTGCCCAAGGGTCGTCTGGGTGAAGCGGCGGATCTCGCCGGTCCGCTCCTCTTC
>CAISZN010000428.1 GCA_903889985.1 uncultured Hyphomicrobiales bacterium
GCTGGGACGCGTTCGTCCTCGCAGCCTCGAGCTCTCCGATATTGATATTCGCCTCCTGATTGAGCCAAGCGGCGAAGTTGCCATTGCAGCCGGAACGGAGCCCATTGTCCTCAGTCGCGCTTTCAACCCTCCAGCCGGCGAGCCGCAAGCCCCTCAAGAGCCAGCCCCTGCGGATGCTCAGCACGTTCCGACGAGTGCCATCGAGCGTCTCGCAGCAGCCATTGGGCTCGTGCTCGACATGGGCAATGGAGCGGAATCGCCGCTTGGGGTTCTGGGCAATTTTTCGATCAGCAACGGGCGCTTGCTGTTTGAGGATCATACGGCAGATCGAAGTACGGTCTTTGAAGGGGTCGGGCTCAGCCTGGATCGGAGCGCATCGGGTGCCTCGCTCGCCTTTTCCGCGGATGGGCCAGCCGGCCGCTGGTCTGCCAATCTGCGCACGAGTGGCGAGCAGGGATCTGCGCGCTTTCTCGAAGTGGACGTCCGAGAGCTTTCCTTTGAGGAAATTGCCCTGATCGCTGGCCTGCGCGAGCGGCCGGCCGAAATCGAAACGCCGATCTCGGTGCAGGCCCGTTTTGGCCTGGATGCCAAGGATGGGTTCTCGTCGGCAGAAGGAAGCTTCCAGACCGGCAAGGGCCTCGTGATCCTGCACGACCCGGATGCCGAGCCGGTCTCGATCGATGAAACGAAGGGCGCTTTCCGATGGGATCCGGCGCGCCATATGTTCAGTCTTCAGCGCACCGAAATTCGCTCTGGGGATACGCTTTTCGCCTTCTCCGGACATGCCCAGCCGCCATCCACTGGAAACGATGTCTGGGTGATCGAGATGAACACCGAGCCCGGTACGGTCTTCGGGCCCGATCGCAAGGGCCAGGTGCCGGTGATCATTGACCGGGGCAGCCTGTCAGCCCGGCTGATCCCAGCTGAAAGGCGACTGACGATCGATCGCCTGGAAATGTCGGGCCCGGAGGTTAGTGCGGCTGCAACAATCGACCTGTTTCTGGAAGATGCGGGCCCGCATGTTCGCACGGCCATGACGGTGTCGCGCATGCCAGTTCGCGCGCTACTGCGCCTTTGGCCGAGCCCCGCGGCATCACCCGTTCGAGGCTTCCTGCTCGACAACCTGAAAGATGGTTTTGTCGAGGGAACGCTGGCATCCGACTACGATGCCGAGATGCTAGCGGCGATGCGCAACCAGCGTCCTCCTCCTGACAATTCAACGCGCGCCGATTTCAAGGTCAGCGGCGGAACGCTCACTGTGATCCCCGGCCTGCCACCCCTGAGCGGCGTCGAAGCTGCCGGGCATGTCACAGGCAGGACATCGACGGTCAATGTCGGCAAGGCGCAGATCGAGCTTGGCAATGGTCACAGGCTCAATCTATCGGAGGGCGTTTTTGTTACTCCAAATAACGAGCTAAGGCCGCCGCCCGCGAATGTGAATCTCCGCGTGACAGGATCCCTGGAGGCTGTCAGCGACCTGCTTGCCCGCGAAGCCCTCAAGAAATTTGGTGGGCTCATCATCGACGTGAGCCAGATGAAGGGGCAGGTGGACGGACGGCTGTCCATTGATTTGAAGCTGGACAAGGTGACGCGGCCCGAAGATACGATCGTTGCGGTCAATGCGACGGTCTCCCAGCTGACCATCGATCATCTTGTCGGCAAGGAGAAGTTCGACCAGGGACAGCTGGCTGTCACTGTCGACAGGACCGGCCTCAAGGCAAATGGGCAAGGCAAGCTGTTTGGTGCGCCCGCCACGATTGATCTCTCAAAATCTCCGACCGGCACGCCCGATGCCGCCATCACCTTCACGATGGATGACGCGGCGCGCGCCAAGATGGGGTTCAATCTGGGAAGCGCGCTGACCGGCACAATCGGACTGCGCGTCACCTCTGCATTTACCGGGCAGGAGAACCAGCCTGCCCATGTGGAAGCTGATTTCACCAAGGCGGCGATCGATAATCTCGCGCCAGGCTTCGTGAAGCCTGTTGGGCGTCCTGCCAAGGCAACCTTTGTGCTCAATCCGTCGCCCCAGCATGTGTTGGTGGACCAGTTCACTTTCGATGCGCCCGGCGGCGCCCTCGCAAAGGGGACGATGGAACTGGATCCGACAGGCAATCTGAAGGCCATGCATTTTTCGCAGCTTCGCCTGTCGGCTGGCGATGACATGAAAGTGGATGGTGATTTCACCAAGGAGCTGATGAAGCTGACGGTGCGCGGCACATCCATCGACGCACGCCCCTTTATCCGGCAGATCCTGGGGACTGATCTGGCTGCCAAGGAGCAGGCCTCCAAGGATTTCGAACTCGACCTGCGCTCTCCACTCGTTACCGGCAACAACCGGCAGGCGTTAAGCGCCGTTGAGCTGCGTGTGGCGCGCCGTGGCGGCGTTATTCGCAACCTGCAGCTCCAGGCTCGCTCGGGGCGCGCAACGCTGAGCGGTGGCATCCTGCGAAGCCAGGACGGCGATCCGGTGGTGTCCCTGAATGCGCAGGATGCCGGCGGGCTGCTGTCTTTCCTCGATCTCTACAAGCGCATGGAAGGCGGGCGGCTGCAGCTGGCCGGGCGGATCGACGATCGCGGCATCGATGGCAGTTTCGTGGTCAATGAATTCGTGCTTCGTGACGAACCGGCCCTGCGCCGCCTAGTCACAGAAGGTGTTGCGGTGCGCGACGAGCGCAACGCCCTGAAGATCGATACCAATGCAGCAAGCTTCACACGGATGGCTGCGGGGTTCATGCGCGGCGGCGGCCAGATGGTCATTCGTGAGGGCGTGATCTATGGCCCGCAGATCGGCATCAAGCTCGACGGCGCGATCGACTTCAATCGTGACACGGCCAACCTGAGCGGCACCTTCGTGCCTGCCTATGGTCTGAACAACCTGTTCTCACAGATCCCTGTGTTTGGCCCCATTTTGGGTGGCGGCAACAATGAAGGTCTGTTTGCGGTCAATTTCCGCATCACCGGGCAGGCGACCGCGCCGGTCCTGACGATCAATCCCTTGTCGGCCATTGCGCCGGGCGTGTTGCGCAAGATGTTTGGCGTGGGCGACTTCATGACCCCGCAGGGACAGCAGCCCAGAACAGACGGGCCGATGCAACTCGGCCCGCCCAGATAGTGGCCCTTACGACCTGCGCAGCAGGACGTGCTTTTTCTTGCCGAGAGACAGCTTCACAACACCGTCGCCCGTGAGGTCTGAGGCCTGCAGGTTTGCCCGTTCGTCGCTCACGGCGGCATCGTTGAGGCGCAGGCCGCCGCCCTTGATCTGGCGACGTGCCTCGCCGGTCGAAGCCACAAGGCCTGCCTTCACGAAGGCTGTCAGCACGCCGATGCCGGCATCGAATTCGGCCGCAGAAACCTCGACCGTCGGCAGGCTGTCAGCCAGCACGCCTTCCTCGAAGGTCTTGCGGGCGGTTTCGGCAGCTGCCTCCGAGGCGGCGCGGCCATGCACCATGGCGGTCGCCTCATTGGCGAGGATCTTCTTGACCTCGTTGATCTCGGCGCCCTGAAGCGCCTCAAGCCGGCGGATCTCGTCCATGGGAAGCTCCGTGAAGAGCTTCAGGAAACGGCCGACGTCGGCGTCCTCGGTGTTGCGCCAGAACTGCCAGTAGTCATAGGGCGAGCGCATGTCGGCATTGAGCCACACGGCGCCCGCCGCAGTCTTGCCCATTTTGGCGCCCGAGGCGGTGGTGAGCAGCGGCGAGGTGAGGGCATAGAGCTGTTCGGTGCCCATGCGCCGACCAAGATCGATGCCGGTGACGATATTACCCCATTGGTCGGAGCCACCCATCTGCAGCACACAGCCATAGCGCCGGTTCAGGGCAACAAAGTCATAGGCCTGCAGGCACATATAGTTGAACTCGATGAAGGAGAGTTCCTGGTCGCGCTCCAGGCGCATCTTGACCGAGTCCATCGAGAGCATGCGGTTGACCGAGAAATGGCGGCCCACATCGCGCAGGAAGTCGATGTAGTTGAGTGCCGTCAGCCATTCCGCATTATCGGTCATATAGGCGTCCTTCGGCCCATCGCCGAAGGTCAGGAAGTTCGTGAAGACCTGCTTGATGCCGGCCTTGTTCGCCTCGATGTCCTCGAGCGACAGCAGCTTGCGGCTTTCATCGCGGCCGGACGGATCGCCCACGCGGGTCGTGCCCCCGCCCATGAGCGGGATCGGTTTGCCGGCGCCCGTCGTCTGCAGCCAGCGCAGCATCATGATCTGGACGAGCGAGCCCACGTGCAGGGAAGAGGCCGTGCAGTCGAAGCCGATATAGGTCGTCAGGGTTCCAGCCTTCGCCCTGGCATCGATGCCGGCAAGGTCGGAACACTGGTGGATATATCCACGCTCCGTGAGGACGGAGAGAAAGTCGGACTGCGGGCGAAAATCAGACATGGCAACCTCGCGATGGAGCGAGGTTCTAGGGTTTTGCACGCTGCGGCGCAACGGGCAGCACGCTGCTGTCTCGCTTCAGCCAGTTGGACGAAAGCTCAATTGGCTTTTGTCAGCCTGCTATGATCGGCTGAAACAGGCGGATTCGAATGACTTTGCTGCGCGCCATCGGCCTCATGTCCGGCACCTCCATGGATGGGGTCGACGTGGCCTATCTCGAAACCGACGGGGAGAGGGTCGTCCGGCAGGGGCCCAGCATGTTCCGGCCCTATGGCAGCGATGATCGCGATCTGCTGCGGGCGGCCCTGGCTGAAGCCGTGAGCCTCAAAGACCGCGCCGCCCGCCCTCCGGCCCTGAAGGCTTGCGAGGACATGATCACCCAGCGCCACGGAGAGGCCGTGGAGCGTTTTCTCTACACGCAGGGCCTGAAGGCAGCTGATATCGACGTTGTCGGGTTTCATGGCCAGACCGTGCTGCATCGCCCTCAACAGCGCCTGACGATCCAGATCGGCGACGGGGCCGCACTGGCCGAGCGGCTGGGCATTGCCGTGGCCTATGACTTCCGGGCGGCCGACGTGGCTGCCGGGGGCGAGGGCGCGCCGATCGTGCCTGTCTATCACCGGGCGCTTGCTGAAGGGGCGGCAGTCGAAGGCGCTGTCGCCTTCCTGAATATCGGCGGCGTCGCCAATGTGACCTGGGTGAAGGACGGCGCAGATCCGGTTGCCTGTGATACCGGGCCGGGCAATGCCCTGCTCGATGACTTCATGCTCGAGCGCATCGGCGTGCCCATGGACAAGGATGGCCGTGCGGCCAACCGGGGCAGGGTGCACGAGGATATTCTGACCGAACTCCTGAGACACCCCTATTTCGACCAGCCGCTGCCCAAATCACTCGACCGGAACAGTTTTTCCAGAGAGCTTGTAGCCGATCTGAGCATTCATGACGCAGCGGCGACCCTGACGGCCTTTACGGCGGCAAGCGTCGCCAGGGTCATCCCCCTGCTGCCTGAGATGCCGCTCGAGGTGATTGTCTGCGGCGGTGGGGCCCGCAATCCGATTCTGCTGCGGGAACTGGCGGCCCGCATCCCGGCACGCATTTCGACAGCGGAGGACCGGGGCTGGTCGGTTGATGGGATGGAGGCACAGGCCTTTGCCTATCTCGCCGTGCGCACCATCAAGGGCCTGCCGATCACCTTCCCCGGGACCACGCGGGCGCCCCGGCCACTGACCGGTGGGATCGTTGCTCCAGCACCAGCGGCGGCCTGAAACAAAATGGGCTCCCGAAGGAGCCCTTGATTGGATTAGCCGTTTTTCTGGCTGCGCGCCGGTGTCGGCAGAAGCGGCGGATTGTCGAGGCGCCGGTCGAGGTAGATGCCGACCTGCTCGATCAGCTCGTCCACCCTGTTCTCGAAGAAGTGGTTCGCGCCCGGAATGACGGCGTGCTCGATCAGGATGCCCTTCTGGGTCTTGAGCTTCTCGATCAGGCCCATGACCTCCTTGAGCGGTGCCACCCGGTCCTGATCGCCGTGGACGAAGAGGCCCGAGGACGGGCAGGGGGCGAGGAAGCTGTAGTCGAAGCGGTTGGCCGGCGGAGCGATCGAGATGAAGCCCTCGATCTCAGGACGACGCATGAGAAGCTGCATGCCGATCCAGGAGCCGAAGGAGACGCCGGCGATCCAGCAGGCCCGAGCCTCCGGATTGATGCCCTGCACCCAGTCGAGGGCTGCAGCTGCATCCGACAACTCGCCCTGACCGTGGTCGAAGCTGCCCTGGCTGCGGCCGACGCCACGGAAGTTGAAGCGCAGCACCGAAAACCCGCGCTCGGCGAAGGTGTAATAGAGATTGTAGACGATCTGGTTGTTCATCGTCCCGCCGAACTGCGGGTGCGGATGAAGCACCACCGCGATCGGTGCGCCACGCTGCTTAGAGGGATGGAAGCGACCTTCCAGGCGTCCGGCAGGGCCGGTAAAAATAACCTCAGGCATTGCGTCTCCAAATCGCCAGACTGTGTCCAGCGCTATATATGGTAGCGTCAGGCGGGAAATTCCGTTGCTTGACTTGTCGGCAACCGATCTCCACCCTCTGCCGGCATCTAAACTGCAACTGCCAAAGGCAGAGTGCCGCAAAGCGACGGTTGGAACCGGCTGCGGGTTCTAGCACGTGAGCAAGGTGCAATTGCAAGAACTTTGGCGTGGCAACCGCCGGATTGCGTCATGGAGCGGATGCGGACCTATCTCGATTACAACGCCACGGCCCCGCTGAGGCCTGAAGCCCGCGATGCGGTTATCGGCGCCCTCGAAAAGGTGGGTAATCCGTCCTCCGTTCATGGGGAGGGCCGGACCGCCCGTGCGCTTCTTGAAGAGGCGAGGCTCGTGGTGGCCGAATCGTTTGGCACCGAGCCGAAGTGCGTGACCTTCACCTCGGGCGGGACCGAGGCCCTCAATCTGGTACTCACATTGGGCCTGAGGGATGGGGGTGCGCCTCTGACCCATCTTCTGATGGGCGCAGGCGAGCACGCTGCCGTGCTGGAGGGACACCGTTTTGCCCTTGAGGCCGCGTCATCCCTGCCTTTGACCCCTGAAGGAACTCTCGACCTTGCCACACTAAGGGAGAGGCTTGCCTCCATCGATGGCCGGGCGCTGGTCGCACTTCAGGCGGCCAACAACGAGACCGGGGTGATCCAGCCGGTGCGCGAGGCGGCGGAAATTGTTCACGAATTTGGTGGGTTACTGGTCTGCGACGCAGTTCAGGCGGCTGGCCGGATTGACTGTGACCTGCGACAGCTAGGCGCGGACGCCCTGGTGATCTCCGGGCACAAGTTGGGCGCAATGAAGGGGGTCGGTGCCCTCGTATTTGCAGCCCCGAAGCTCCATATCGAGGGAGCTTTGGTTCGCGGTGGCGGGCAGGAGCGTGGGACCCGGTCCGGGACCGAAAATGTCGTGGGAATCGCCTCACTGGGTGCGGCGCTGGCCGCCAGCCTCACGGATTATCAGGCGGAACAGGACCGACTGGCGGGTCTCAGGGACCAGATGGAGGCAACCCTGCGATCCGGCGTGGAGGGGCTGCAGGTGTTCGGGCGGGGGCCAAGGGTTGGCAATACCAGCGCTTTTGCGGTTCCGGGACTCGGTGCGGAGACCCTGTTGATCGCGCTCGATCTGGCTGGTTTCGCCCTGTCTTCGGGCTCGGCCTGTTCGTCGGGGAAGGTCAAGCCATCCCATGTGTTGGCAGCGATGGGGGTGGCTCCCGACCTGTCCAAAGGGGCATTGCGGGTGAGCCTTGGCTGGCAAAGTGTTCAGCAAGATGTCGAACGCTTTTGCGGGACGTTCGAAAAGACGGTAAGGAACATGAGATTGCGTCGGGCCGTTCCCGCCGCTGAGTGATCGGGACCGGTGTTCCGTTCGTAACGACTACCCTGAACCGCCGGTCCTTGAAACCGGTCGGGTGAGGAGAGAAGCAATGGCGGCCGTCCAGGAGACCGTCGACAGGGTCAAATCTGTCGATGTCGATGCCTATAAGTACGGGTTCGTCACCGATATCGAATCCGACAAGGCCCCCAAGGGCCTGAATGAGGATATCGTTCGGTTCATTTCGGCCAAGAAGGGCGAGCCCGATTGGATGACGCAATGGCGTCTGGATGCCTACCAGCGATGGCTCACCATGGACGAGCCCAACTGGGCGCGCGTGTCCTATCCCAAGATCGATTTCCAGGACCTCTATTACTATTCTGCGCCCAAGTCGCAGGCTGGTCCCAAGAGCCTTGATGAGGTCGATCCCGAACTGCTGCGCACCTATGAGAAGCTGGGCATCCCCCTGCGCGAGCGCGAAATCCTCGCCGGCGTCCAGGGGGCGGGAACGCGCGTGGCCGTCGATGCGGTCTTCGACTCGGTTTCGGTGGCGACGACTTTCAAGGCTGAGCTTGCCAAGGCGGGCGTGATCTTCTGCCCGATCTCGGAAGCCGTGCACTCCCATCCCGAGCTCGTGAAGAAATATCTCGGTTCGGTCGTGCCGGTCACGGACAACTACTACGCGACCCTCAACAGCGCGGTCTTCTCCGACGGATCCTTCGTCTACATCCCGCCGGGCGTTCGCTGCCCGATGGAATTGTCGACCTATTTCCGCATCAACGAGAAGAACACCGGGCAGTTCGAGCGCACGCTCATCATTGCCGACAAGGGCAGCTATGTGAGCTACCTCGAAGGCTGCACCGCACCCATGCGCGACGAGAACCAGCTTCATGCGGCGGTCGTCGAGCTGGTTGCCCACGATGATGCCGAGATCAAATATTCGACCGTGCAGAACTGGTATCCCGGTGACAGCGAGGGTCGCGGCGGCATCTACAACTTCGTGACCAAGCGCGGCGATTGCCGCGGCGCGCGTTCGAAGATCTCATGGACGCAGGTCGAGACCGGCTCGGCGATCACCTGGAAGTATCCCTCCTGCATCCTGCGTGGCGATGACTCGCGCGGCGAGTTCTATTCGATTGCGATTTCGAACGGGCGCCAGCAGGTCGATAGCGGCACCAAGATGCTGCATCTGGGCAAGAACACGTCGAGCCGCATCATCTCGAAGGGTATTGCGGCCGGCCGTTCGGACAACACCTATCGCGGGCAGGTCTTTGCTCACCGCAAGGCGACCAATGCACGCAACTTCACCAACTGCGACTCACTGCTGATCGGCAACAAATGCGGCGCCCATACGGTGCCCTATATCGAGAGCCGCACGGCCAGTGCAGTGTTCGAGCATGAGGCGACCACGTCGAAGATTTCCGAGGACCAGCTGTTCTACTGCATGCAGCGCGGTCTTTCGGCAGAAGAGGCAACGGCGCTGATCGTGAACGGTTTTGTTCGCGATGTGCTGCAGCAGCTGCCGATGGAATTCGCGGTCGAGGCGCAAAAGCTGATCGCCGTGAGCCTTGAAGGCAGTGTCGGCTGACGTTGCCAATTTCATTTAACTCCAAGACCGGCTGGCGCCGCTGAGCGCGCTGCAGGTTCAGGATCCAGGAAGCAAGAACGATGTTGGAAATTCGCAACCTCACCGCCCGGATCGGCGACAAGCAGATCCTCAACGGCATTTCGCTGACCGTGCAGGATGGCGAAGTGGCCGCCATCATGGGCCCCAACGGCTCGGGCAAGTCGACACTTTCCTATGTGATCTCCGGCCGCGCCGGCTATGAGGTCACGGATGGCGAGGTGCTCCTGAATGGCGAGAACATCCTCGAGCTCGACGCCCATGAGCGGGCGGCACGGGGTGTTTTCCTGGCCTTCCAGTATCCGCTGGAAATTCCCGGCGTAACGACCATGACCTTCCTGAAGGCGGCCATGAACGCGCAGCGCAAGCAGCGTGGCGAGGCGGAACTTTCGACGCCTGAGTTCATGAAGACCGTTCGCTCGGCCGCCGACAAGCTCGGCGTTGTGCAGGAGATGCTGCGCCGCGCGCTGAATGTGGGTTTCTCGGGTGGCGAAAAGAAGCGGCTTGAAGTGCTTCAGATGGCGCTACTGGAGCCGAAGTTTGCCATCCTCGACGAGACGGATTCGGGCCTCGACATCGATGCGTTGCGCATCGTCGCTGAAGGCGTCAATGCGCTGCGCCGTCCCGACCGCAGCTTTCTCGTCATCACTCACTATCAGCGCCTGCTCGACTATATCGTGCCCGATTCAGTGCATGTGCTCTCGAAGGGCCGCATAGTGACGTCCGGCGGCAAGGAGCTCGCGCTCGAGCTCGAGAAGAATGGCTACCGCGACTATGTCGCGGAGCCCGTGTGAGGCCGGCATGACCGCACGCGTGGCAAGGATCCGGACACCTGCTGAGACTGCACTCGCCGAGGCCTATACACAGGGCCATGGCGCGCTGCCCGGCAGCGACAGCGTGCGCGGACATCGCGCGCGCGCCTTCGATGTATTCCACGAGCGCGGTCTTCCGCATCGGCGCATCGAGGCCTGGCATTACACGGACCTGCGCGGCACCCTGCGCGAAGTCTATCCGCGGGCAGGGGCCACGCCGTCGGACTTCGTCAATGAAGCTCGCGATGGCGTTCTGCGCATTCTGATTGCCGACGGGCATTTTGTTTCTGCATCGGGTGTCCTGCCGGGTGGGGTGACGGTGACGCCGTTGCGTGACCGGCTTGCCTCGGGCGACACTGCCTTTTCGGACAGGCTCTTTCCGAAGGCTGGCGGCGAGGATGCCGTCATTGCCTATAATGGCGCGATGGCTGCCGACGGCGTCGTGATCGAGGTTGCGGCGGGAGCAAAGGTCGAGCAGCCGGTCGAAATCTCCTTCGTCACCAGCACGGGCGCAGCGCGCAGTGATCTTGCCCGCGTCTTCGTCTGTGTTGGCGCGCGCGCAAGTCTCACGCTCGTTGAGTCCCATCAGGCGAGCGCTCCTGTCCAGCGCAATGTCGTGGTTGTGGCCGAGGTTGGCGACAGTGGCAGACTCGACCACATCTTCGAATGTGATGAGAAAGCGCCTGAACTTCTGCTTTCATCGCTTGTGATCGATGTCGCCAGGCACGGAACCTATGAAGGCTTTGGCCTGATCGCCGGCGGCGACACCATTCGCCGGCAGGTCTATGCGATTGTCTCGGGTGAAGAGGCGAAAGTTGCATTCAGGGGTGTGTCGCTCCTGACCGGCAAGCGCCATGCGGACACAACGCTCATCGTCGAACATCACGTCCCCAACGGCACGAGCCGCGAGCTATTCAAACATATCCTTGCCGACGACTCGACAGGCGTATTCCAGGGCAAGGTCGTCGTGCATCCGGCGGCCCAGAAGACCGATGGCGGCATGAAGAGCCATGCGCTCATGCTCACCGACGGCCCGGCCATGTACAACAAGCCGGAGCTGGAAATCTTTGCCGACGACGTGGTCTGCGGGCATGGCGCCACGGTGGGCCAGCTTGATGAAAATCAGCTATTCTACCTGATGTCCCGCGGCATACCGCGCGCTGAGGCTGAAGCGCTGTTGATCGAGGCCTTTGCCCGCGAGGCCATAGAATTCGTCGTGAACGAACCCCTGCGTGAGCGGCTTGAAAATGCGCTCGCTGCCTGGCTGAAGAGGAGGACGTCATGACGTCCGGTCATGCGCCCTATGATGTGATGAAGCTGCGCGAGGATTTCCCGATCCTGAGCGTGCGCCCCTATGGCAAGACGCTGGTCTATCTGGACAATGCGGCATCGGCCCAAAAGCCGAAGGCCGTGATCGACCGGCTGACCTATGCCTATGAGAACGAATATTCCAACGTGCATCGCGGCCTGCATTACCTGGCCAATGCGGCGACGGATGCTTTTGAAGGCGCGCGTGAAAAGGTGCGCGCTTTCCTGAATGCAGCCTCTACAGACGAAATCATCTTTACGCGCTCGGCGACTGCTGCGCTGAACCTGGTGGCTTCGTCCTTTGGCCAGTCGATCGGGGAGGGCGACGAGATCGTGCTCTCGATCATGGAGCACCATTCCAACATCGTGCCCTGGCATTTCCACCGCGAGCGCAAGGGTGCGGTCATCAAGTGGGTGGGCGTGGACGAAGAGGGGAATTTCTCACTCGAGGAATTCGAGCAGACCCTGACCAAGCGCACGAAGATCGTCGCCATCACGCATATGTCGAATGTTCTGGGTACAGTCGTGCCTGTGAAGGAGGTCATCCGCATCGCTCATGCGCATGGCATTCCGGTGCTGGTCGATGGTTCGCAGGGCGCCGTGCATCTCAACGTGGATGTGCGCGATCTCGATGCGGACTTTTATGCCTTCACTGGCCACAAGGTTTACGGCCCGACGGGCATCGGCGTGCTATACGGCAAGAAGGCGCTTCTCGAAAAACTGCCCCCCTTCGAGGGCGGTGGCGAGATGATCGAAGTCGTGACCGAGGATCGGGTAACCTACAACACCCCGCCGCATCGCTTCGAGGCAGGTACGCCGCCCATCGTGCAGGCCATTGGCCTTGGCGCAGCGCTCGATTACATGGACGCCGTCGGCCGTGATCGCATCCGCGCCCATGAGGAGAGCCTGCGGGCCTATGCCCATGAGCGGCTGTCCAGGATGAATTCGATCCGCATCTTCGGGCACGCCAAGGACAAGGGCGCCATCGTCGCTTTCGAGATGAAAGGCGCTCATGCGCACGACGTTGCCACCGTCATAGACCGTTCGGGCGTGGCCGTCCGGGCGGGCACC
>CAISZN010000429.1 GCA_903889985.1 uncultured Hyphomicrobiales bacterium
ACCGGTGCCATCTTCCTCGTGGTTGGCAATCTGGTCGGGGCGATCATTGCCTTCGGCATCTTCTCGGTCACGGTCATTTCCTGCCCGCTGCTGCTCGACCGGGACGTGGATTTCGTCACGGCCATGACCACGAGTATTGCGGCGGTAAAGGCTAATCCGGGGCAGATGCTGGCCTGGGCTGCCATGGTTGGCCTTTGGCTCGGGGTTGCCGTGGTGACGCTCCTGGCCGGCCTCGTGGTCATCCTGCCGGTGCTGGGCCATGCCACCTGGCATCTGTACCGCAAGACGATTGCCGTCGACGTCTAGGCAGGCCACAGTTCCTGCGGGGTCATTTCTGGCCTTTGTCAGGATCCGGGTGAATGGAAGCTGTTCCGGCCGAACCGGCTGAAACCATTGGTCTGAAGGGGCTCCTCGTGGGCCTTTTGGCTATTGCGGCGCTCTCAGCCGTTTATCTTGGCCTTCTCGCCGGCCTCGTGATCGGCGTTGACACCCTGTTACACGGCTCCGGTCATGTGTCTGATCTGCTTGCCATTCTTGACCTTGGGGGCCGCCGGGGCGCTGAGCGCCAGTTGGATCTCGGCGCCATCTCGCTCGGCTGCCTGCTCTATGTGACCACCATTGCGGCGATCGTGACCGTGGCCCGTGTGATGAGTGGGCGACGCTGGCGGCTGGCGCTCGCCTGGGGACCCTTTCACTTCAGTCAATTCTATTGGCTGCTCGTGCTGGCTGGCTGCCTGTGGGGGCTTGTGGCAAGTGCCCTGGTCGAGCGCCTGCATCCGGAGGCGCGGGACTGGTTCAAGCTGCCTGAGGCCCCGCTGCCGCTGATGGGCTCATTCCTGCTGATCGTGGTGCTCGCCCCTCTGGCGGAGGAGCTTCTTTTCAGAGGCTGGATCTTCACAGGCCTGCGCACCCGTTTCAGCTACTATCCCGCCCTGCTGGGAAGCGCGGTCCTCTTCGCTTTGGCGCATTGGGAGGGGACGCATCTCTATGCAGCAGCGGTTTTCCCGGTTGGGCTCGCGCTTGGCTGGGCCCGGGAGAACACCGGCAGCGTCCGGGCGACCGCCCTGTTCCATGGCATCTACAACCTCGTGGGCTGGGTGCTCACCTATTTCGCCATCGCCTGAATGCTGTGAAGAACCGACCGGGGCGAGGGGGCAGGGGGCCTCAAACCGGCTAAGGTCCCCCCGAAACAGGGATCCCTTCCATGCAGGCCTATCACGACCTTCTCCGTCGCGTGCTCGACGAGGGCGTCCGGAAATCCGACCGGACCGGAACCGGCACCATCTCGGTTTTCGGACACCAGATGCGCTTCGACCTGTCGCAGGGCTTCCCGCTCGTGACCACCAAGCGGCTGCATCTGAAGTCCATCGTCCATGAGCTGCTGTGGTTCCTGAAGGGCGATACCAACGTCAAATATCTGCAGGAGAACGGCGTCTCGATCTGGGATGAATGGGCAGACGAGCGCGGCGACCTCGGCCCGGTCTATGGCCGCCAGTGGCGCTCCTGGGAGGGGGCGGACGGGCAGACCCATGACCAGATCAAATGGCTGCTGGAGGAGATCCGTCGCAATCCGGATTCCCGTCGTCTTGTGATTTCTGCCTGGAACGTTGCCGATCTCGGCAAGATGAAGCTCGCGCCCTGCCACTGCCTGTTCCAGTTCTATGTCAGCGAGGGGCGGCTCTCCTGCCAGCTCTACCAGCGTTCGGCCGATATCTTCCTTGGCGTGCCCTTCAATATTGCCAGCTACGCGCTGATGACGCACCTCGTCGCACAGGCGACCGGGCTGCAGCCGGGAGACTTCGTGCATTCCTTCGGCGACGCGCACCTCTACATCAATCATCTGGATCAGGCGCGCGAGCAGCTTTCGCGAATTCCGAGGCCGCTGCCGACGCTGCGACTGAATACAGGGGTCCGCTCGCTCTTCGACTTCCGGTATGAGGACATCGTGATCGAGGGCTATGATCCCTGGCCCGCGATCAAGGCCCCCGTCGCTGTCTGAGCGGCGCAGGGTGATCGACAAGATGGGGCCTCAGGTCCCGATCTCCAGGAGGAGCACGTACCGGATGCGCAGACTTGTTTCCGCAGCCCTCATCGGGCTGGCCGCCGTTGCGGCCTCGACCAGCCTGTCACTTGCGCAGGATTCCCTGAAGCTCGCCATCGGCCAACGCGGCAACTGGGATACAGCCATGCCGGAAATCGGCACCCGCGCAGGCATCTTCAAGAAGAACAATCTCGTGCTCGAGATGCTCTACACGGCGGGCGGCGGCGAGACCCAGCAGGCGGTCATTTCAGGCTCTGCGGACATTGGCCTTGCTGCCGGGACCATCGGCGTCATGGGCGCCTTCGCCAAGGGTGCGCCTGTGCGCATCATTTCGGCAGAAGCGACCGGCGTCGCGGACTATTGGTTTGTGCCCGCCTCCTCGCCGATCAAGAGCATCAAGGAAGCCGACGGCAAGACGATTGCCTATTCCACCAATGGATCCTCCACCCACAGCATCGTGCTGGGCTTCATTCGCCAGTTCGGGCTCAAGAATGCCAAGCCGGTGTCCACGGGCAGTGTCGCGGCCACCTGGACGCAGGGCCTGACGGGTCAGGTGGATGTGGCCTTCTCCTCGCCGCCTTTCGGGCTCGAGGCCTTCTCCAAGGGTGAGATCCGCATCGTGGGTCGCGGCAATGATGTGGATGCGATCCGCAACACCACGATCCGCGTCAACATCACCAATGCGGATGCGCT
>CAISZN010000430.1 GCA_903889985.1 uncultured Hyphomicrobiales bacterium
AGCCAATCCGCCAGGGACTCCGGCAGCTGCGAACACCAGTTGCCCGATGGCCATTCCTGCCATGAGAGTCGCATGATCCCATAGGGATGCGTTGCCAGAATCATTCGCCATCAAGTTCGCGGGTAGCGTCATGATCGCCCAGGCCGCTGACACGGATAACCAGATTGAGAAGAATGCCAGGGCGGCCAAAATCTTCACCACGGTGAACCCGATCCCGACAGCTTTATTTTGTCGGACCTGGTTCGAAATCTCGTCATGCGCATGGTTTGCCGACATAATGGATCTCACATCTCATAGATGCCTTCGCGAGATGATCATAGCGAGACCTGCAGGGCCCCCGCCGCATCAGAGCCAAGAATAAATATAACGAGTAATTGCCAATCTGTCAGAGCGCGATTCAAGGCCGCTTTTGATGGGCATATTTGATGGCCATTGAGCCAAAACAAGTAAATGGTTGGAAATCAAATTCAGAAAATTCATGTCGAACAGGATGACTGGTCTAATCCCCAAAACAGGGAGTTTCCCTGAAGCATGGCATTGTGAACGGCGAAACACTGAGAATGCATGGTCCACCGTGTCTATAAGGTTTTCGCAGATATCAGATGGAAGTTCTGTTTGACCCACTTTGCAGTTTCGATTTAGCACACCCAAAATTTCAAAGACGCAGGCAGACCAGATTCGACAGTTCTTTTTTGCACATGTATTGAGTTTAAGGCGACCGCGATCATGGCGCCGAATCGCGAGTTTCGCCGACCTTGAGGGCAGTGATCAATCGCTCGATCATGAGCGGTGGCGTGGAATATATAGACCGCAATAAAACTTCTATATCTCGACCGTGCATGGGAGAGTTGATCTCCAAGCTTGATTGCTCCGCATCAGCGAGAAACGCCGCATCGCGCACCATCTGCTCGAACCCGCTGCGCAAGATCTCAATGATCTCGGCTGGCGTGCCTTCTGGAGCGGCATAGGGGCGCCCCATCGTTTGTCTTGAGAGCACAATCTCCATGATCTTGCGATCCTCATCCCGATCAATCAATTCAGTCGCCAGCGGCAAGTTTAACAACTCGGGATGTGGCGACGTAGAGAACTGTAACAGGGGCGTAATTCTTTGGTCACGCAACCAATCAGACCTTGCGCGCTTTAAATTATCCCAGGAGAAATTCAGTCGACCATCAATTTCCCCCCGTTCCATCGCAAGATCCTGCGCTGCAGTTCCCTGAAAACAGCAGATCATTTTGAAACGGGTGTGGGCTAAAGTATTCAAGAGCGTTCCAAAAATGGAAGCATCACCTGTGACGCCGCCAATGGGTACTATGAGTTCACGATCCCGGAGTTCTGATGCGTTCTTGATGCCCGTCTTATGCCAGGCGAGAGCAAGGCTGACTTCGTGGTTCAGGCTATAGAGCCAAATCAATTTCCGGGAGGCGAAATTACCAGCGAAGTCTGATCCGCTTAGCAAAGGCTCGACGGCAGCACCGCGATAGAGTGCAGCAATAACCGTCCCGTCTCTTGGTGCCACTTCAGACAGGTAGTTAGCTGCGATTAGGCTGCCGGCTCCAGGCATCAGCTTGATGTTGATTGTAGGAGCCCCTGGAAGATGCTTTCCCAGATGCCGCTGCACAAGCTGCGCATAGCTCACATATGCACTACCCGCGGTGTCTCCAACAATAATAGTGAGTTGCTTGCCCCGGTAATAGGCAGATCCCAAGTCTTCCGCTTTTGAGGAAACAGACGCAAAGCAGCCAATTACGAATACAATCCTATATAGTACTGCAATAATCGCCCTCACGATTGATCCCTCAAAACAAGAATTTTGCATTTTTAAATAGGGACAGCATGGTCAGTCTAATTGGAAGCGATCGCGATATTCAATCAGAAATGAAATCGATGAACCCTGCAACCACTCGAAGTCCGACCCGCAATAGCGATCAAAAATGTCTGTTCCGAATGAGCGCTTTCTCATCCATTAAGCAAAAGCTGAACGAAGGCATCCCGCTCAAATCCTATGTTGGTGTCGCAAGGCCGCCCCGCCCGTGTGTAACCGGGACGTGACGAAGTTGAGAATTGCTGATATCCTCAGCAGATAGGTAAGACTGCGAGCGAGGGCAGCCATGCACATCATCGACTCCCATTTTCATTGGTGGCCGCGGTCGGTCATGGATGAAATGTGCAAGCGTCGTGAGTTCCCCTCCTCCGTACCAAACGAACGCGGCGGCTATACAACCACCCTGCGCGCGGGCATTGATTGCGTCTTGTCCGGCGGAGCCGAGTGGTACGATCTCGACGCGCAATTCGAACATATGGATAAGCTTGGGCATCAGGTGGATGCTGTCGGCTCCATTGGTCCGTTCTCGGTATTCTTTTCCGCCCTGCCCCTCTCAGAGGGACGAGCCCTCGCCGTCCAGTGGAACGAGGAAATGTCGGCAGCCCAGCGCCGTCATCCCGGTCGTTTCTTTGCCAGCGCAGCCATCCCCTTCCAGGACGAGACCCTCGCCATGGAGGTGTTGGAGGATGCCATCGGACGTCTCGGCTTGATGGGCGTAAACCTGCCGGGCTCTATTGGCTTTGACCCGAATATCGATGCGGAACGTCTGCAGCCCTTCTATGCGCGCTGCGCCGAACTTGGACTTCCCATCTTTCTCCATCCAACAGATGCCATGTTCAACAACATGCTGACCGGTTATGCCGGCGCGCTGCATTCCTCGCTCGGCCGAGTCGTGGAGGTAAGCGTCGCGGCCATGCGGCTGGTGCTGTCAGGTACGATGGAGCGGCATCCAGGACTGAAAATCATCATGTCCCATACGGGCGGCGCGCTGCCATATCAATCGGGCCGTATGGACAAGAATACCAAAGCTGCCAAACTTTCAAAGCCAGCCAGTCACTACATGAAGCAAATGTATACAGATACTGTTTCACCTCATGCGGCTGGAATTCGCTTTGCTATCGACTATTACGGCATCGATCGCGTCATGTATGGTACCGACTATCCATGTTGGAGCCCGGCCGAGTGCCTAGCCTATATCGATGATCTCAACTTGTCGGATGATGAGAAGCAGAAGCTTTTCTTCGACAACGCCAAGCGAATTTTGAACCTGCCAATCAATCAGAAGAGCGACGTCCGGCGCGCAGCGGCTGCCTGAGACAAGAGCCTTGACAACGGAACCAAGCAGCGAATTCGTCGGCAGGCTTCAGGGCCTCGCCGACGATTGAGCTAGTTCTTTGTAACAGTTCGGCGCAAAAGAACTCAGCCTTTGTACATTGGGGAGAGCTCTGTCTGCGTGAACTCCGAGGCGTTGTAGTCAAAGAACGGCATATAGGAAAACGCAATCCAGTGGCATTCACTTCCTGGCACGGAGTTGAAGTGCTGATGTTCGACTCCGCCCTTCTTGATGGGGAGAAGCAGCAGATCGCCAGCTTCCCAATCGACACGCTCTCCATCAACCACCGAATAGCCCGTACCTTCGATCACGTAGATCACCAAACCACCCTGGTGACGATGCTTCCCAGAATGAGAGATGAGGCTGTGGGTGAAGACACGCCAGTCCTGAAGCGGCGTGTTCTTGTGGATCTCCCCGTTGATGTAATAGAGCAGCTTGCCCTGCTTGGTGTTGTAATACTCGCGGTCTTCAAGCCGGACGACAACCTGTCCGGTGTTCTGCCGTTCGAGGAATTCCAGGCGGCTACGAATGAAGATGTCATAGGGCGTCATCGCGCCAGGATCTCGTTCGCGGGTGCGTGTACGTTCGCCTTCAGCCATGGTTGATATCCTAAATATCGCGTTGAATGATCAGGGTTGCGCGGTCGGCGCGGCTTCGAGCTGTTCAAAGCCGCATCCGCGGTCAACAGTCGTGGCGGCATAGAGGTTTGGCTCGACTACGAGCACGCGGGCCGGCTTGTCATCCGAACTGTTGAAGTGCTGGACGATGATGCCCTCCTTCTTCAACGGAAGGTTGAGGACGTCACGATCTTTCCAGGGATGCTTGACGCCATCAATGACCGTGTAACCCTGCCCTTCAATCACGAAGATGATCTGGCCGCCCTGAAATTGCAGGCGACCGGAACGGCTGCGTGGCGGAATCTCCTGTTCATAGATGGCGAGCGTAGAAAGCGCGATGTCCTTGATCGCCGGGTGCATGTACCAGCGCATCTGACCCTGCGAGTTGCTTTCAAGTGGCAGGTCGCGACGCCGGACCACCTGCACGGATGACGCGCGTTGCGCCCGCTGCTGGTCTCGCAGCTCCATCAGCTCATTCCAGTAATTATGCTGGGCGAGATTTTCCTTGCGGTCGGTGCTCATGCGTCCCCTCCTTTCATGGGTCGTCATTCAGTGGAAGAATTTCTTGGCGATGGCGATCTGCTCCGGCGTGGCCTGAAAAGCCTCCGCGACCGATTTCTCGAGCGCCTGCCAAGTCGCGGGCGTCAGCGCGAGCTGCTGCTTCTCAGCATCGGCGAGGTAGCCAGGATCCTTGATGGTCGCTTCGAAGGCGCGCCGGATGGCATCCACGCGCTCGGCCGGAACATTTGGTGGCAGCGCAAGCGGTTGGCCAATCTCGTCGGGGCCAAAGAACAGGTTAAAGACGCCACGCAGGTCTGCGGTCTGAGCCAGCTCGAAGATGGTCGGCACCGTCGGCAGGTCAGCAATCGGTGAGCGCGTATAGGGCGCGACGACATTGACCTTGCCCTGCGAAATCCAATCCGGATGGGACAGCTTCATGAAAGTCCACGGGAAGATGCCGGCTTCCACTTCGCCGCGTTCGAGGGCGAGGATAGCATCGGTGGTTCCCGTGTAACCTGGGATGATCTTGAACTTCGTCCCAGCCAACCCATTCATCATCTGCGAGGTAATTTCTGCCTGGCTGAGCGGACCGGTGCTCGCAATCACCGTGTCATGCGTACGCAAATCGCCCACGGTCTTGGTCGCCGAAGTGTGCCAAGTGAACAGCGTCGCGGTTGGAGCGACTATTCGACCGACCCAGTTGTATTTGCGGACGTCGTATTTGATCTCCGGCATACTGATGACCTGTGCCATGGCAATGTTCGGAATCAGGATTCCCATTGCCGTGCCATCCTGCGGCGCAATGCCATAGAGCCAGTTTCCGGCAATCATGCCCGATGCGCCAGGCATATTCTGCGGGACGAGTGTTGGTTGGCCCGGAATATGTTTGCCGAGATGTCGCGCGATGAGGCGCCCATAAAGATCAAAGGAGCCACCCGGCGCGTTGGGAATGATGAGCGCAATGGTCTTTCCCTTGAAAAATTCTGCGACATCCTGCGCCTGGGCTGCGACCGTCACGCTCAATGCGGCGAGAGCCAGGAGGATGCCACTCAAGACTCGCACAGGTTGCATCATCGTCTCCCTAAAATGACAATGTTCGAATTCAGGACGCTACTGTCAGCCGGAAGGCTTGCAGCAGTTCTTCGGCCGTCGGCGGAACAGCCTGCGTGAAACCAGTCCGCTTCAGCGCCGCGCGCTTTGCCATGTCACAGGCCTCGCGCAGATCAGCTCCCGACTTTCCATTGGTCTTGAGAGCGATTTCCTCGATCGCAGCGGCCAGCGCCGCCGCATGTGGACCGAGGCTCAGCCGCAGGATGTCGTTGCGTGCGGCCGTGTCCGGCAATCCGACTTCGATATGCGTCCCTAGCCGTCCTGGACGCAGCACCGATGGATCGACGAGGTCAATGCGGTTTGTCGCGCCAATCACCACGACCCGCGACAACTGTGCCATGCCGTCCATCTCGGCGAGCAGCTGTCCAACAACGCGCTCGGTGGTCATGGAGCCGTCATATTTGCCGCGGATCGGCGCAAGCGATTCAAGCTGGTCGAAGAAGATGACAGCAGGCGCGACTTGCCTTGCGATACGGAAGACTTGTCGCACCCCCTCCTCCGATTCACCGAGCCATTTGGTGAAGAGTTCAGACCCATTCACTGCGATGAAGTTCACGCCACATTCATTGGCGATGGCCTTGGCGAGCAGCGTCTTGCCGGTGCCCGGAGGCCCATAGAGCAGAACGCCCGAATGCGGCGGCAGTCCCGCCTGCATGAGTAGGTGCGGATTGCGCAGGGGTGCTTCAACGGCTTCCTGCAGGCTTTCCTTGACGTCGGCCAGGCCGCCGATCTGGTCCCAACGAACATCGGGAATCGTGATCAGGGTTTCTCGCAGCGCCGAGGGCCGCGTTTCCCCAAGCGCAGCCTCGAAATCTTCCGGTTCGATGCGCAAGTCGTCAACATTGATGCGAAAGGCGACGCGGTGGTCGGTCAGCGCACCAGCACCACGTCGCAGGGCGTTGAGGCCAGCGGTTCGGCACAACTCCATAACATCAGCGCCCAGGAACCCATGGGTTCGCCGCGCCACCTCCGGAAGGAAGGCAGTTCCGGCATCCGACAGAGGCATCTCTCGCGTATGGATATTGAGGATCTCAAGTCGACCCTCAGCATCCGGCGGGCCGATAAAGATCTCGCGATCGAAGCGGCCTGGACGCCGCAGAGCCGTATCCACGGAATCGACACGGTTGGTGGTGCCGATGACGATCACGCTGTCAACACGCGTCAAGCCATCCATCAGCGAAAGAAGCTGTGTGACGGCACGCGTGTCGGCGTGAGCTCCTGTTTCGCCACGCTTGGGCGCTATGGCATCGAGTTCGTCAATGAAGATGATCGATGGTGCGTGGTGGCTTGCTTCTGAAAACATGCGCCTGAGATTGGCTTCCGTCTCGCCCGTATAGGTGCCAACAACGTCGGGGCCGTTGATGTAGTAGAAACGCGCATCGACCTCATTCGCCACGGCCCTCGCCAAATGGGTCTTGCCGGAGCCCGGCGGCCCGTAAAGGATCAACCCGCGAGGTGCAGTTATGCCAAGCTGGCGATAGACATGCGGAAAGCGCAATGGCAGTTGCACGAGCTCACGGATGAGCCGGATCTGCTTGGTCAGTCCACCAACATCTTCGTAGGTGATGTCGAAGGCGCCTTCGGGCAGATGGCTGTCGTGGTAATCGAGCGTGACTTCCGTTTCGGCAGTAATGACGCCAGCCGATCCCTTCAGGATCTTGGCCTCATAGGTGATGCCCGCACTCGATTTCGGGAACGGGATATAGAGGATACTGCCGGTGCTGACAGGCGTGTGCGCCTCGATGAGCTTCTGCTTCAGATGGGGGACGAGATCATGCGCCATCGAGACATCTACGGCGGGACGTAAAACAACACTTGTCGCAGCTACCTCCGCCGCACGCTCGACTTCGATGGTCTCATTGAGATGAGCCTTCAAGGCCTGTCGTGCGAAGCGATCAAGACGGACGTGTCCAGCACCTTCGCTGGTCGGGATGGGGGTAGCAAGCCGCGCCAGAAGCGATCGGCCTCGATCGGTCGCGAGGCGCACAAGTGCGCCTTCCTGGACAGCGAGATCATGCATCAGTGCCGCGTCAAGACGGATCAATACGGCAAGGCTCCCCGCCTGCTCGCTCGCAAGATGGTCTATCGTAGCATGTGCGTGGCTCGCACCCATGCCGTGGGAATGACCGATCGTATGGTCAGCCATCAAACCTCTCCTGTGCAACGCGGTCACCGCGTCTTATTGTTAGCGATTGGAACGCGCCGGTTCGTCGTCGCGCCACTTACCCATGTGTCGCTCGATTCGGCGCATGCACGCGTTGATGGCCATGGCCATCAGGGCAAGCGCCGAGATCAAGGCGAAAAGCTTTTGTGGTTGGAACGTCTCGGTAAACTGTCGCGTATAATGGCCTATACCGCCGGACGAAACATAGAGTTCACCAAGCAGCACGCCCAGCAGGCAGGCCGTGACCGACAGGCGCATGCCCGTAAACAAGCTGGGTACGAGCCACGGCAGGATGATGCGCCTGAAGGTCAGCCAGCGGTTGGCTCCCATGGAACGTGCACTTTTGACCAAAACCGGGTCTATCCCCTGTACGCCGGACACCACGGAAATCACGATGGGAAATACCCCATGGCTGATGCCAAAGGCGACCTTCGAAGCGGGCCCCGAGCCAAAGTACAGCACGAACAGTGGCAGGATAGTGATCTGCGGGATGGCGTAGATCAGCAGGACGAGCGGGTAGAAGGTCTGATAGGTGAAGCCACCCGCCGCAACCCCAAGCCCTAGTAACAGGCCCACGAGCAACGAAACAGCGAAGGCGATGACGAGTTCCCAGCCCGTCGTGCCGAGCGCCGAAAGGACAGCGGGATCTGCAAAGATCCGGCTGCCGGACGAGACAACCGTTGATAAGGGGCTGACAAAGAGATCACTGCCAAATCGGCCCAGCACTTCCCACAGGCAAAGAAGGCCGGAGATCAGCAACAGCCTCGCCTGGAGCGGCGACAGGATGGTTGAAGGCGTCATGAGCGCGGGCTCCAATGTCGCTCGAGCATAGAGAGGAAGGCATTCATCAGCACGGACATGAGGATGACGAAGATCACATAGGCGAACATCTTCGCCGTCTCCATGCCTTCCGCGTACCAGACAATCCGATGGCCGAGGCCTTCAAGGGAGGCAATGGTTTCACCGCCGATGATCGCAAGGAAGGTCAGCATGAAGCCGAGCCGCAGTCCACCGAGGATGCTCGGCAGGGCTGCAGGTAGCAGGATGCGCTTCACTGTCTGTGCAGGCGTCGCACCCATGGAGCCAGCAAGCCGCAGGTAGACGGGATCCACCTTGGCGAATCCCTGGATCGTACTCAGGCAAATGGGGAAGAAACCGAACAGCACCCCATGGGCAATCTTGGATTCAGGACCGATGCCGAAGAACAGCACCGACAGCGGATAAAAGATGATGATTGGGATCGCATAAAGCGCGGAGAAAATCGGCTCGAACACCCGCACTCGATAGCTGGTGCGGCTGCACAGGTACCCAGTCGCGATCCCCAGCACCGCAGCCAACGGACAGGCCAACGCATATTCAAACAATGTGACCTGGATATCCTCCAGCGCCTCGCCATTGGCGAGAATAGTCCAGAAGGTCTGAAAAACCCGCTCGGGCTTCGGCAGGAAGAAGCTGCTGACAAGCCCGTTCACTGTGACCCCATGCCAAAGAACCAGGAAGCCAAGCAGGAACAGGACGCGTGTTGCGCTGCTCCAGGCAGCCTGCCGGCCGCGCAACGGTCGAAGGAGGCTTCCCGGCGCACTCATGGGCGCAGGCCTGGCATGTCTTCACGCATGGTGGCCAGCACCTCTTCTCGCAGCAACTCGTAAAGCTTGTTGCGCAGGGTCGCAAAGCGCTCAGACACCATGAAGGCGGGGTCCCGCGGATGCGTCTCATTGACGTCGAGAACTGCCTTAATGCGGCCCGGGCGCGAGGTGAAGACGAAGATGCGATCCGACAGGAAGACGGCTTCCGCAAGGCTATGGGTGACAAGAACGATGGTTTTTCTTTCGCGGGCGAGCAAGCGCGACAGGTCCTCGCCGAAGACCATACGCGTTTGTTCGTCGAGAGCTGCAAAAGGTTCGTCCATGAGCAGAACTTCGGTTTCCAGGCTCAGCGCCCGCGCCAGCGCCACGCGCTGGCGCATGCCGCCTGACAGCTGTTGCGGATAGGCATGGGCAAATTTCATCAAGCCGACCGACGTCAAAGCTTTGACCGCGCGTTCCTCGCGCATCTGATGGTCGACACCCTGGAATTCGAGGCCAACCTTGATGTTGTCCAGCACCGTGGCCCAAGGCAACAGCGCACTCTCTTGAAACACGTAGGAAATCTTGCGGGGTAACGGGCCTTGAATTTTAGACCCGGCGACGGACACCTGTCCTTCAGAAGGCTCTGTCATTCCACCGATGATATTGAGCAATGTGCTCTTGCCGCAACCGCTAGGCCCGATAAATGAGACCATCTCGCCGACTTGTATCTGCATATCGATGCGATCCAGCGCGAGAAGACCCTCGCCCTTGGCTCCGAAGCGATGCTGAACGCCCTCGACCTCGATCATCATTTCTTCGCCGGTAAAAATTCTTCCGTGTAGAGCGTCTTGGGGTCTGGCTTCTTGTCCAGAATTTCCAACTCTATGAAGGAATCGACAAGCACCGATAGCGCCTTGTCATTGAAGCGCAAGTCGCGCGACATCATCGGCATGACCTTGTCGAACTCTTCTTCCTGTATTTTCAGAGGTAAATCGGTGGTCTTGTGCGCGAGCTCGATCGCTTCCTGCCGATGCGAAAACATATATTCCACGGTCTCCTGCCAACCGGCGAGAAAACGGCGCACGACATCGGGCTGTTCCTTGATGACTTTGTTCGTGGCAAAGATCAGATGGGTGTGGAAGTCCTTGATCTCGTCCCCAAAGTGCAAGAGAACCTTGCCCTCGTTGCGGTCCGCCAGCATGTAGCCGACTGAAGCCGACATGATGAAGCCATCCACCGCTCCGCTCTTGAGGCCGGCGATCTGCCCTGAAATCGTCCCCATTGGGACCGTGCGGATCGCATCAGGCGCCCATCCGTGGCGTCGCGCAAGCGCGCGTGCAAGCCAATAGGTCAGCGAACCATTGGTGGTGATTCCGATCTTGCGGCCCTTCAAATCCTCAGGGGTTTTCACGACGGAGTTCTGACTGACGATGAGCCCCATGCTGAGGGGTTCATTGGCAATGACGCCGACAGTCTTGGCTGGCACGTCCTTGGCGATGAAACCCATCGCTGGGCCCGAGCCGAAACCGAATTCGATTTCATTGGCGATCAGGCCCTGCTGCATCTTGCCGTCGCCGGCATATTGCAGGACCGTGATCTCAATTCCGTGCTTCGCCCAGATGCCCGTCGCCGTCCCGATCTCCGCCGGTGTGAACGCGAGAGCGTTGGACGCAGTCTTGCCGACGCGTACGAGATCGAGCGCCTGCGCTGCCCCGCTCTCCATGACAAATGCCAAGATGACTCCAGCGAGCCAAGCCATTTGACCCCGATTGATCATGGTCGTCACTCCTTAGGATCGGATCGCAAGAGGATTTCACATTTTCCGTCTGCTTTTACTGCAACCATCGCAGAGGCTATGGCACCCTCGGGCGAGCCAACACGCAGTGCATAGGTGGTGCCGGGGACAATGGTTTCTCTCGAATTGGTAACAAGCAAGCGGCCTTCGTTCGGTGACAGACCAATGCGATGGCCAAAGCTGCCTTGCAGAGCTGGGTGTTGTGGCCCAGCGCGTTCCAATACGCGACCCACGAGCGTGCCGACAGGCGCATGCGCCTGCAGGCCATCGATGAGAACATCAAGGGTCTTGGAGGATTGCGTCCGGCTCTGCTGCGAGGCGCCACTCGAAACGAAGCTTTCGGCCCAATAACCGAGATACTTCAAAGCGATATAGGCGAGCAACTTTTCCGGACGATCTCCAAAACTCGCCGCATAAGGTTCGAGGGTGCGGCCACCGTCCCGGCTGACCAGTGTGCGCACATCCTGCACTGCCATGGACCGCGCAACGCGTTCACCCGCCAGCGCTGAGTTTTCGAGATCGCCGCCGGCCGCCCAATGCGCGGCAATAGCGTCGCGTGCCGCGCGAGCAATTTCGCTCGCCCTGCGGATGATGGAGATCTCGCGGGGACGCTGCGCCGCCCGCGCCACATCGGCAATGTCGTCGCAAGGCACGAGAAAGAATCGTGTTACCAGTGTTTTGTCGAGTTGGTTGAACAGAAGCGGCGTCATCAGGTCGAATCCCATCGAGCCGATGCGACCGCTCTCACCGAGCATCGCAATAAATTCCTCAAACCACTTCCATTCCCATCCGGATTTGACGTCTGGCACCCATGTCATCGTGCGCATTGCCGGCATGTCACGCGAGCTCATGGAGGCGAGAAGGCGCGGTGCGCCTTTGGCCGGAAACAACGCCATGGCCCAACGCATGCGCGGAATGAAATTGGTGAAAAAAGCCAGCGCCTGATGTTCGCGCGCATCGCCATAGACGAGCATCGCGGTAAGGCCACGCTCAGCCATCGCTGCTTTCAGCGGCGCCATGCGTAGGTCGAACTCATCGGACGGAACGAGATCCTCGTCCCAAAGATAAGAGCCCAACATGATTGAGGGATGTACCGTGAGCATGGGTAATCCTCAGTAAGCCACGGTGTCGAGTTCCGAGTCACGCTCGGACAGCGAGATGGCACCATTGTGTGAGATGACGACCGGTTCGCCGCACATCAGATAACCGGTTTCGGGAATATACTGGTTGGGATGCATCACGAAGATCATGCCCTCTTCAAAGACGGTATGATTATCGACGGTGAGATCGCCTGGCTGATCAGAAGTAATTCCAAGCCCATGGCCACGCACGCGCATGTAGGGCGGACGACAATAGTCGCCGTAGCCTGCGGCGCGCAGCACGTCGTTCATGGCCTCGCAAGCCTGCGCGACTGTCGCGCCAGGAACGGCAGCATCCATGCCCCGACGCATGGCATCCTGCAAGAGCCTGTACTTGTCCTGCAGAACCGGCGTGGTCTTGCCGATCACCGCTGTGCGGCAGATCTGCACGAACTGTCCCTGAAAGCAGGGTGTAATCTCGCCGAGGATCACATCGCCCTCTTCCAACACACGACGCCCAGCCGCGCGCACGGCGAGATTGTGCTGGGATGCGCTCATGAGCAGGAAGTTGTCCTCGGCCCCGAGGCCCTTCATATAAGTGTAGATGTCGGCGGCTAGTTCGAACTCGCGCATCCCAGGGCGCGCGACGTCGAGCAGGCGCTTGTATCCTTGTTCCGCGATAACGGTCGCCTTGCGAGAGGCCGCCAATTCCTCGGCACTGCGCAAGCGCGCAAGATGCGAAGCAAGCTTTTCTTCCGGTCTGGCCGGCTGAGCCAGCATCCCGCCAACCTGCCGCGCCAGCCTGATGCTCTGCTTCGACAGGGCAACGGTCGCCACTTTCGCGCGATCGAGACCGGTTTGAGCCAGCACCTGCGCCAGCGCTACGGGCAGGTCATCGGTAGCGATAACCTCCTGCGTGACAGCAATCCGGATCGCGCGCTCGAGATCGCTCGCTGGTTCGACGATCAGTATGGACGAACCGTTGCGCGCCAGCACCACGGCACTGCGACCAATGGGACGCGAGCCGCTGAAGACATAGACCGCATTGCCGTCCAGAAACGAATTCTGCCCGTCGTTGAACGCAATGAGGCCATCTAGCTTCTGCTCGTCGAGCCAAGTCCGCGCTTGCGACAGCCTGGCATTTTCAGCGGCCATCCGATCCTCCCTTGGCGCTATTATGCAGCGCCCGATGGCATTCTGCCAGCGCGTGCCGCCTCTGTGGCCGCAGTATCAACCGTCAGGCTCTGCGGATCGATCACAACGCCGTAGGATGTACGGGCCGTCTCCACGCTGACATAGCCTTCGAGCACGTCTTCCAGCACCTTGTCCGGGTCGCGGTCGAAAGGATAGCCCCAGCCGCCACCGCCTCCAGTCCGAATCACGACTTCCGAGTTGGAAGGAACCGGCCGCATGACCTGGTCGATCGACTCGAAGCCGTCCTTGCCTGAGAGCTTGAGGAAATATTCCGCCCCGCCCCCGGAGATGCCATCCCAGAGACCCCAGGGCGGACACTTGCGACGGCGCGGGCGCGCGAGGTTCCATTTTCCCTCGACGAGGTTGCGGACGCGCACGTCGATGCCCAGCCCGCCGCGGAAGCGCCCGGCGCCTCCAGAATCGCGGCGCAAGGACCGCTCCTCGACGACAACCGGCGTCTTGATCTCCATGCTTTCGATGGGAGAGTTCTTCACATTGCCCTGGCAGACGGAGACCGAAGCGGACTCGCCATCCTCCATGGGCCGCCCGCCCCAGCCGCCGCCCTCAAGGCTCTGCAGCACAAAATTGCGCGAGGTCTTGGGGTCCTTGCCGAGGAACACGATAGAGCCGCCGAGCAGGCCGTGATGCGCTGCTGGAATTCGATCGGGGATCGCAGGCGCCAGGGCCTTGAAGATCGTGTCGACCACTGTCGGCACGATCAGGCTCCAGCCACCCATGGGGGCCGGATAACGAGCCATCATCACATTGCCGTCCGGGATGATGCTGGTGAGCGCGTTGAAGGAACCCTCGTTGACCGGCGCACTCGGCTCGGTCAATGCCTTGTAGGCAACGCGAGTGCCCGCCAGCGTGCGGGAATTCAGGCCGCCAATACGCTGCTGGGAGCAGCCTGACAGGTCTATGGTCATGTCCGAACCGGCGACGGTGACGCGTGCATGGATCTTCACCGGGTCATCCGGGTTCACGCTGTCATCGTCATACACAGACTCGGCCTCGTAAACGCCGTCCGGGATCTGCTCGACCACATTGCGGCAGCGGGTTTCGGTCTCGCGATAGATCGCGGCGATTGCGCCTTCGATCACCTCGGGGGAATAGCGCTCGACGAGATCCTCGAACCTGCGCACGCCCATCCGGCAGGAAGCGATCTGAGCCCGCATGTCGCCGAGCGATGATTCCGGATAGCGGATATTGTCGCGGATCATAGCATGCAGTGTCTTGTTGAGCTTGCCCGCCTCATAGATCCGCAGCTGGTCGATCTGCAGGCCTTCGAACCACGGGTCCGAGATCAGCGGGCTGGCGCCCAGCCCGGTGCTCGATCCACCGACGTCAATCCAGTGCGCACGCGTCATGGCAAATCCCATGAGCCTACCGCGATGCTCGAATGGCATGTAGATGACGACGTTGTTGAGGTGCTGGCCAGCCACCCTTTGATGGTTCGTGATGAAGACGTCTTCCGACGAGAAGCCGTCCGGCCCTTCGCGCGCGACAATGTCCTCGATGATGACGCCAAGGTCGGCGACGAAGTGCGAGACGCCGCCCACGTTCTGCGAAATCAGCTGGCCCTTCGCATCGGTCAGCGCTGTGCAGAAGTCACAGACTTCGTAGATCATCATGTTGTAAGAAGTACGCTGCAGGTCGGCGGCCATCTCATTGGCGATGGCGGGCAGCGTGTTGCGGATGACTTCGAGGGTGACGGGATCGAGCATGGGGTGCCTCAAGCCTGAACACTTATGATGAGTTCGCCGGTCGGTGCAACGGTGCAGAAATCCTGCGGGAAGACGACTGTGGTTGAGCCATATTCCTGGATCAGCGCGGGTCCCTGGATCACCTGTCCGGAGGTAAGGCTGGCGCGCTCCAGGACCTGGCAGCCGACCGCCGGCCCCGCATTCATCACGACCATGCGCTGGCGAGCCGGAGCCGTCGCAGTGCCAGCTCTTGGCATTGCAGGCTTCTGGCGCCGCACCGAGGCGACGAGCCGGATGTTAATCATCTCGACGGGCTCATCATCGGCGCTATGGGCGTAGCGCTGTTCATGCAGCGCATCGAATGCGGCACGGATGCCGGCACGATCCCCCTTGCTGATCTGCTCGCGAGTGACCGGCACCGACAGGCTGAATTCCTGACCGAGATAGCGCAGGTCGAGCTGGCAAACGATTCGCGCATCCCGACTGCGGCACATCTTGCGCAGGTCTGTTTCAAGCTCTTCGACAACGCCACCGAGATCTTCAAAGTCGAGCATGTCGAGCCCCGCGGGATAGGTGCGCACAGCATCGTGACGCTCATCGGCCATGAGCATGCCCATGGCTGAGAAGTGCGATGGAAACCACGGGATGATGACGGTGGGGATGCGAAGATCACGCGCGATGGCAACTGCATGCAGCGGTCCAGCACCACCGGAGGCGACCATTGCGAAATCGCGCGGATCATAGCCTTTTTCGACAGAAACCTGACGGACAGCGAGTGACATCTTGGCGACGCCGATCTCGACGATGGCGCGTGCTGCGGCAGCTCCATCGAGGTTGAGCGGCTTTCCGATCGAGGTCTCAATACCGCTGCGAGCAGCGATTGCATCGAGACGCATCTCGCCACCCAGGAATTCCTCGGCACCAATGCGACCGAGCGCGACATTGGCGTCAGTGATCGTGGGCTGCGTGCCGCCGAGGCCATAGCATATTGGGCCTGGATCAGACCCCGCACTGCGTGGCCCGACCTTCAGCGCACCGACCTCGTCGATCCAGGCGATGCTTCCTCCGCCCGTGCCGACCTCGACCACATCGACAACCGGGATCATGACAGGATCGCCGCTGGCATAACCGCCAACGAAATAGCCCTCTGCCATGGCCGGCACGGAGTCTAGGATGAGGCTAGCCTTGGCCGTAGTGCCGCCCATGTCGAAGGAGATGACATTGCTGTAGCCAAGGCCGCGCGCAATTTCTGCGCTGGCGATGATACCACCCACGGGCCCTGATTCCATCATCATGACCGGCCGCTTAACCGCGACCTCCGGCGACATGACACCGCCATTGGATTGCATGATCGAGAGCTCGCCAGCAAATCCATACTTGCGCAAGGAGCCTTCGAGATTGCCGACGTAGCCACTGACCTTGGGACCGATATAGGCATTCACGACAGTCGTCGAAATGCGCTCATATTCGCGATACTCGCGCATGATCTCATGCGACAGCGAAACATAGGCGTCCGGCAGATGCTCGCGCAGGACGGCGCCCGCCCTCTGCTCGTGGCGCGTATTCGCGTAGGAATGCAGGAAACACACCGCCACCGCGGTGACACCGGAGGCACGGATCTCCTTCGCGACCTCGGCGACCTGCGCAGGATCGATCTCGGTGCGCACGATGCCTCCAGCAAGCATGCGCTCGTCGATCTCATGGATAGCGCGTCGTGGCACCAGTGGCTTGGGACGGGCAAAGAACAGATTGTAACTGTCCGGCCGGTTGCCGCGGCCGATGGCATAGACGTCGCGTGTGCCGCGCGTGACCAGCAGGGCCGTCGGTGCGCCCTTGCGCTCGATCAGCGTGTTGATAGCCACTGTCGAGCCATGAATGAGCTGGGTGATATCGGCCATCGGAAGGCCGCTGCGGTCGACGCAGTTCAACGCGCCGAGTACGAGATTATCTGGAGTGGTTAGGCGTTTGGCGGAATAGAGTTGCCCGGACGCATCGTCGAATCCTACGAGATCCGTGAACGTTCCCCCGATGTCGACTGCAACAAACAGCAAACGACCATCCTCCCTTTTTTCAGTGCGCCAACTATGTCTGGGACCGCCAGGCTCGACAATGGGCGGACCAGCTGTCAAAGTAATAGGTATTTGGTGATTACCAGGGGGCAGCGTGGTCAGTGCCAGCGGTCGGCGGCTCGATGTGTTCCGCGCGATCATCGAACATGGCGGCGTCAATGCGGCCGCAGATCGTCTGGGCGTGTCGCAACCCTCGATCACCGCCCATGTGCGGGCCCTCGAGCGGCAGGTCGGTGCTGCCCTGTTCAAGCGCCAGCGTGGCCGTCGAAACGTTGTGACCCCGGCCGGAGAAGCGCTTTATCTCTATGCCTGCGAGTCAGCCGCCCATCGGAGCGAACTCACGGGCAAGCTGCGAGGCCTCGCAAGCCAGCAGGCGAACAGCCTGTCCCTTGCGGTCCAGCGCAGCATCGCCAACTATACGATGCCTGCCGTTCTGGCCGCTTTCCTCAAGGCGCATCCCAACGCGCGTGTCACCATGCACAGCGAGACGCAGGAGGCGGTGCGCGACCTCGCCCTCAGCGGTAGGGTGGATGCAGCCATCCTGTTCGGGACCGACGAAGGCGTTTCATCCGCAATGGGCCGTCAGGATCTGGTGCTGATCGCCGCTGCAAATCATCCGCTGGCCCGGCGCAAGCGGGTGGCGGTGAGCGAGCTCGACACCTATGCCTTCGTGGGCGGCCTTCCCAGGTCCCAGTTCTTCGGTTTGGTAGAAACGGCTCTCAACCGCGCCGGTGTCAAGAATTACCAGGTCATCCTGCACTTGCAGGACTCCGTCGCGGTCAAGAATGCAGTCCTGCAAGGCATCGGCATCGCCTGCACCCTGGCTTGCGTGGTCGAGCAGGAGATTGAGAGCGGGCGCCTCGTCGTCCTGCGAACCGACGTGCCACTGCAGCCACTACCCATTGAATTCATCCTCCCGGACGCGACGCCATCGCCGCTATGGAAGGACTTTCTGGAGGTTTGGCGCAAATCTCAGGCGGGTTCGTTGCGTTGACAGCCTCAAAGGGCGGTCCTAGCCTCTGGCCCAAATCAATGGCCAGGTGCCGAGAATGCGCGCCAGTATCAGGCGCGCTTATGGGAGGTTATCGGCTTGGTGCGGTGCTGCACGATCCTTGCGAGACTGATAGCCCTCCCGGCGCTTTTCGGCTGGCTGTCGCTTCCCTTGGTGGCGCAGGAGCAGGCTGCGGGAAAGATTTTGGAAATCGTCGTTTCGGAGGCGGTCGGCGGGGGATCTGACAGTGTCGCGCGCCTGGTGAGCCGGCACATTGGCCGACAGCTCCCCGGGCAGCCCACGGTGGTCGTGCGGAACATGCCCGGTGCCGGCGGCCTTGCCGGTGCGAACTATCTTTTTAATATCGCGCCTCGGGACGGCTCGACAATCGGAATGGTCGACCAGTCGATCGAGACCCAGCAATTGTTCCATAGCAAGGGCCTGATGGCCGATGTGCTGCGCTTCAATTGGCTTGGCCGCGCGATGAGCAATAATGCCGTGCTGTTTGCCTGGTACAAGGCGCCGGTCAAAACGATCGAGGAAGCCTTTCAGCGCGAGATCGCCGTCTCGGCAAGCGGCCAGTCGTCTCTCATGCGCTGGACGGCGCTCAAGCGCATCACCGGCATCAAGTTCAAGCTCATCGTCGGGCACCAGGGAACCGCAGAGGCGACACTCGCAATGGAACGCGGCGAAGTCGACGCACTCAGCGCGCCATGGACCCTCGTGCGCTCGACGCACGCAGATTGGATCCGTGACGGCAAGATCAACCTCCTGCTCCAGACCGGTCTGGACCGCGATCATGATCTGCAAAACCTGCCGCGACTGGTGGACCTCGCCCGTGATGACCAGCAGCGCAAGGTGCTGGAGCTTTTGTCGCAGCCCGAACGCATTGGCCGCTCCCTGACCGCGCCGCCCGGAGTACCCTTGGAGCGTGTTGCAATGCTTCGGAAGGCCATGGCGCAGATGTTCATCGATCCGGAATTCCTGGCCGATGCAAAAACAATGAAGATCGACCTCGACCCACTTGGCGGCGAGGCCCTTCAAGACATGATTCGCTCCGGAATGACCTATTCGCCCGACGTCGTCGCCCGCGCCGAGTCATTTGTCCAACCTGACTGACCTGCAAGGACTTGCCATGCATATCATCGACTCTCATTTTCACTGGCGTCCGAGATCCATGCTTGACTGGGCCTGCAACGCCAAGGGTTATCCGCGGGCGGAGCGTGACGGAAAGGGCGGCTACAATTGGTTTATCCGCGAAGGCTATGTGGTGAATATCCGCAAGGATCATCCCGCCTGGGCGCCGCTAGAGGACCAGCTCGCCGATATGGATGCACTCGGCCACGAGGTCGATGTTGTCTGCACCATCGGCCCGCTTTCGGTCTATTTCTCCGACCTCGACCCGGAGGCCGGCCGCGATGCGGCCATGCTCTGGAACGAGGAGATGGCGGCCGCTCAGAAGCGCTATCCGGGACGCTTCTGGGGTACGGCCGCCGTTCCGTTGCGCGACACGAAAATCGCCATCGACGTGCTGGAACACGCGATCAACAAGCTCGGCCTGTTCGGCGCCAACCTGCCCGGCAGCGTCGGTCTCGACCCGCGCATCGACGCAGAGCGCTTGTGGCCTTTCTACAAGCGGGCAGAAGAACTCAATGTCCCATTGTTCTTGCATCCGACCGATGCGATCTTCGCGGAGATCCTCAGCGGCTACAATGACACGCTGCATTTCAGCTTGGGGCGCGTCATTGAAGTGAGCGTCGGGGCTGCACGTCTGGTGCTGTCAGGCCTGATGGACCATTGCCCGAGCCTCAAGATCGTCATGTCACATACTGGCGGTGTGCTGCCCTACCAGTCCGGCCGCATGGACAAGAACACCAAAGCTGCCAAGCTGCCGCGCCCGACAAGCGAGTATCTGCATCGGATGTATACGGATACCGTGTCGCCACATTCAATGGGCATCAAATTCGCCATCGACTACTACGGCATCGACAACGTCATGTATGGCTCCGATTATCCGTGCTGGGAGCCGAGCGAGGCCCTTCGCCTGATCGACGAGATCCCTCTGACGGAAGAGCAGCGGCAGAAGCTTTTCGTGGGCAATGTGCGGCGTATTTTTGGGCTTCCGGATCAGGTCAGGGCTGCCTCAGCCGCCGAGTAGGAGGTCTCCAAGCCGGCGTGCAAATGTTTGATCGGTGAAGGCAGTGGCGCCGCAGGACATGATCTCCTCGGCGCTCTTCACCTGTCCGCCGTGGGAGAGAACGGCTCTTGCTTTCTCAAGTACTTGGCGATCATCCATCCGGTTTTCGGGCGATCCATATGGGTGGAGAACCGTGCGGCTCAATAAACCGGCTTCGGTATCGAGATCCAGCCGCGCGCCCCAGACATTGGGGAATACCTTATCGAGGTCGTCATCACCGATGACCGAGCACTTCGCGGCAAAAGCCATCACGTCGGGATCATGCACCACCTTCTCGCGTTCGGCATTGTAAAGCTGTTCCGGGCGGATAGCCGCGATGGCGACTTGCGTGCCGATGCTCATGAAATTACGCGAACGGATCGCTGGATCGAAGGGCGCACTGACGAGGCCCAGATGGGCGCTGGGAATCCGAATGGAGAGGCTCCGCACGGTTTCAACCCTTAACCCGTCCGCCATGAGTCCCAGCATGGCGTCGGCAGCACTCAGGGTCTGCCGCGATGTCGCATAGGGCTTGAGCGACAGTTCCGGGAACAAGCTGCCCTTGCCAAGATCCCTTGTCATCATCTCGGCAGTGAATGGAACACCAAGCGTCCCGCTGATCCATTCAGGGGAAGGCGGACGCGGGCCGCCATTGAACCCCGCCCTCCCTGCCAAGGCCGCCCGTAAGCCGGTCTCCACGGCCTGTGCAAACAGTACCCAGCGGCCAGACGGCGACTGCACGAAGGGGCCGCCACGACCGGAACTCATGGTCAGTGCCAGGGACAAGGCTTCATGTGCCTGCCCGCGCGAGAGGCCCAGCATCCGCGAAGCCGATGCGCAGGCCCCGAGCGCGGCAGCAGCGCGGGTCGGCCAAACGCCTTTCATAAGTGAGCGCGAGCCGTCCATGGCAAGGCCAAAGCGCACAACCAGTTCAGTCCCGACATAAATCGCGCTTTCGAGATCAGCGGGGAAGCTTTCCCCTTGCGCAGCAAGCCCGAGCGCAACAGGGACCGTCACGGAGCTCGGTGTCGTGGTGGACTCGATATGAATGTCATCCATTTCGGTGAGGCGAACAAGCCCTGCCGCAGCGGCGATGGCCTCTGCACGAGACTCGCGCGGAAACACCTTGAGCAGCTCTCGTCCCTCAGTCGTCGCCTCCCCGGCTATGCGTGCGACCACCACATCGCACATGTGCCGGCGCAGAATATCGCGATCGAGCCGCGGCAAATCGGTCGCCTGCGCCTGCACAACGAAGCCAGCCAGTTCCTCAAGAAAAGTCATGTGTCGCTCACTCAGTTCGAGCTGTTAAGTTCGCGGATCTTGGCTACAAGATTAGGCGGCGCACCATAGGCCTCCTCGAGAATCTTGCGCAGTTCCTCGCCGGATGTTGGGTCGTTGCATTCCAGATTTTGCCGGACGCATTCAGCCAGATAGGCGGGATCCTTCAGGGTTGCAACAAGTCCATCCTGCAGGGCCTTGATGCGGGCGGCGGGCACGTCCGGCGGCGCCATGATCGGACGGCCGACCGCCAAGGGCGCCGCCGCGACGGCCATCAGCGCGCGCTCCTTCGGCTTATCCTTCAACAAGGTGTCGGCGAAGGGCACGTCGGCCAATTCCGGATGCGGCGCCTGGCCGAAATGCAGCAGCATCCTGATCTGCTTGTTGGCGATCCAGCCAGGTTTCACGGCCTTCAGCGAAGACCAGAATGCCGATGGATAGCCCTCGTTTTCGCCAGCCTCCATCGCCATGAAGGCTTCGTTCTGCCCGGGGTATCCGGCGATCATCTGGATCTTCATGTCGAAAACAGCAGCAAAGACCCTCGCGTAGAAGGCCGGCGTCGCGTTGAGGCCGCCAGAAACGCCGAGTATCAGGCCACGCTTCTGAGCCTGCTCCATCGTGTAGACCGGCACCTTGTTCCAAACGATCAGGACACCAACATCCTTGTTTGGGCTCCCGATCCAGTTGGTCTTGTGAATGTCGAATTTCGCTTTGTCGTTTCCATAGAGAGGTTCGAACAAAGCGCTGTTCTGAATCATGCCGATCGCGGTCCCGTCTCTCGGCGCGATATTATAGATGTGGTTAGCAGCAGTGATTCCTCCCGCTCCCGGCATATTGCGCGGGATGATCGAGGGGTGTCCTGGGATATGGTTGGGCAGGAACCGGGCGATCAGGCGGGCCGACAGATCGTTGCCGCCACCGGGCGTCGATGAGATGAAAAGCTCGATCCGCTTGTCGAGATAGAAGTCCTCGACCTCATCCGCGGCCGCCGCCATGACCGGCAGGAAGTGTGCACAAAGGGCAAGAAAGCTGCGGACCGTGCGCCGGTTCATGCAAGATCCCCCCTTTTTATGACTTCCGTGACGCAGGCTCGCATCATCAGCCGGTTGTTCCCGGTGGTCAACCGCGGCACCAGTACGACATGTGGCAGAAAGCCTCTGGAATCAGCAGGAGCGACTGACTACACTGTCCGGACTCAGGGTCACACGGCCCGAAGAAAACATGGCGGGGGAAAGCGTGGCACTTGTCGTGGCCCTGGATATTGGCGGAACATTCACGGATCTGGTCGCCTTTGATCTCGACAATGGACGCATCACCGAAGCCAAGAGTTCGACGACCCCCTATGATCTGTCCGTTGGCATCCGCAAGACGCTGGAGAAAAGTGGTCTCCCGATCCCGAAGCTCGATACATTCGTTCATGGGTCAACCGTTGCAATCAATACGGCCATCGAACGCACCGGCGCGAAAACGGCGCTGATCGTCACGCAGGGCACCCGTGATGTCTACCAGATCGGCCGTGGCAACAGGCCAGAGTCCTATAACTTCTATTTCAAGCGCGCCGAACCCTATGTACATCGTCGCAATACTTATGAAGTCGTTGAGCGGTTAAACGCTGCTGGCGACGTGCTCGTCGCGCTGGATAGCAACAGTGCAGCGACAGCCGTGCAGAGTGTCAAAGTACAAGACGCTGAAGCAGTCGCCGTATGCTGCCTGCATTCCTGGGCCAATCCAGACCACGAAACACGGATCGGCGAAGTGATCGACCGAGAACTACCGTCTGTGTTTCAGTCCCTCAGCCACGACATTCTACGCGAATATCGTGAATACGAACGCACCTCGACTACCGTCCTGAATGCCTACGTAGGGCCACGTGTCAGCCGCTATCTCGCCGATCTCGAAAAGCTGCTGAGTGAGCTTGGCTTCGACGGCCGGCTGCTCATCATGCAATCGAATGGCGGAACCATGTCGCCAGCCACGGCCATGCGGCTGCCCATCGCGACAATGGAATCCGGGCCTGTCGGCGGAATCATTGCAGGCGCTGAAGTGATGCGTGATCTCGGCATCAGCAATGTCATCGCCTTTGACATGGGTGGCACGACTGCCAAGGTCAGCCTCGTACGGCACAGTGAACCCACGATTGCACAAGGCTATTTCGTCGGCGGAGAGGCTAGTGGCCACCCGGTCATGTATCCCGTTGTCGACATCGTCGAAGTCGGCGCAGGCGGCGGATCAATTGCATGGATCGACGAAGTCGGTGGCCTCAAGGTCGGGCCGCGCAGCGCTGGCGGCCATCCCGGACCTGTCTGTTACGGACAAGGTGGAACCGAGCCGACAGTTACAGACGCAAACCTGGTGCTTGGACGCCTGGGTGCAGACCGGTTCCTTGGTGGCGAAATGCCCCTTGATGTCGAAGCAGCGCGTGAAGCCATCAAGCGCAAGATCGCCGATCCGCTCGGCCTCAGCATCGAAGCGGCGGCCCATGGCATCATCCGCATCGCCATCGCGGAGATGTCACTTGCCGTGCAATCGGTCTCAATCGGACGCGGCCATGATCCACGCGATTTCGCGATGGTCGCCTTTGGCGGCGCCGGACCGTTGCATGCCGCCGAGATCGCACGCGAGCTGCATATACCGCGTCTCGTAATCCCGCGGGTTCCGGGGCACTTTTCGGCGCTCGGCATGCTTCTGTCGGATCTGCGCCACGACTATGTGCGCACCTATTACAAGCCGCTCAAGTCATGTGACTTCGAAGCCCTGCAGCAGATTTTTGCCGAGATGCGTGCAGAGGGCGAGACCCTGCTTCAAAGCGAAGGCGCTGCGGTCGCAGATGTCGCCGTCCAGCTCTATCTGGATATGCGCTACAGCGGCCAAGAGTTCCCTATCCAGACGCCAGTTGAGCCGGAATGGCTGCACACGAGCGATCGCGAGGCGCTTCGACGCGCGTTTGATCGTGAGCACAACCAGCGTTTCGGCCATCAAGCCGAAAGTGAACAGGTTGAGGTGGTGAATTGCCGACTGACGGCACGAGGACGCCGACCGCGCGTGAGCTTCCCGCCGATCGCGCAACATCGCACAGAAAGTCCGCCAACGCTGCGGCAGATAATCGTCTCCGACCCTGCCAGTCGCCTACCCTGCCCCGCCCACGAACGCGATATGCTGGTGCCGGGCCAGATCATCGAAGGCCCGGCCTGCATCGTCGAATATGCCTCCACCACCATCCTGTTCGAGGGCGACCGGCTGACAGTCCTGCCCACTGGGGAGCTGATGATCGAGATTTCTGGAGCTGCATCATGACCGAATCCGCTCGTCTCGACCCGGTGACCCTCGAGGTCTTGCGCAATGCACTGCCGGCTATTGCCGCTGACATGGCCATTGATCTCCAGCGTACGTCCTACAACATGATGATTTACGAGGTGCAGGATTTCTGTTGCGCGCTGCTAGATGCTCAGGGTCGCCTTGTCTGCCAGAATGTCGGTGGTGTTTCGCATTTCGTCGCCGATCTTGGCGTCGTGATTAGGGATGGCCTGCGCAAGTTCGGTGTAAATGGATTCCATCCCGGCGATGTGGTGATTACAAACCACCAGCGGGTTGCGGGTCAGCATCTCAATAATGTCTGTGTCTATACGCCCTGTTTCGTCGATGGCGTACTGGAAGGCTTCGCAACGGTCCGCGCCCACTGGGTCGATGTGGGCGGCCTCTCGACCGGCTTCAGCGCTGCGTCCATGGTCGTCGATCCCTGGATGGAGGGCCTGCAGCTCGACCAGATCAAGATCTACGAGGCAGGAGTTGCAGACGAAAAGGCCTTGCAGATCATCCGCGACAACATCCGCTTTCCAGACGCGGCCATGGGTGACCTGCGCTCGCAGGTGGCAGCCTGCCGCATGGCCGAGCGGCGGCTGTCGGACATCATCCGGCGATATGGCGCGCACACATTGCATGCCGCGGTCGAGCGGATCTTCTCAGACAGCGAGCGCAAATGCCGTCGCATCGTCCAAGAGATTCCGGATGGCGTCTACGAAGCTGAGTCCTTTCTCGACCCGGATGGAGCGGACAAATCGGACACGGTCCCGGTGCGCGTGAAGGTCATCGTGAGCGGTGACGACATGACCATAGACCTCACCGGCTGCTCGATGCAGCGAAACAGTGGTCTCAACGGGCGCACGCTGGCAGGCGCCTATATCGCCTACAAGGGTTTGACCGCGCCACTCGAACCAGTGAACGAAGGCTCATTCCATGCGCTGAAGGTGGAGATCCAAGAAGGCAATTTCATGATGGCGAAGTTTCCAGCTGTCATGGCCGGGTGGTCGCGGATGTTGCCAACGGTCGTGGATACGATATTGCGCGCACTCGCACCTGCGCTACCCCAAATGATCCCGGCAGCACATCTGGGTACACTTGGCGGCTCGATGACCTTCTTCGGCCGTGATCCGAAGACCAATCGCGACTTCATCCTGCAAACGATCGAGGGCGGTGGTTGGGGCGGCCGGCCATGGGAAGATGGCGTCAGCGCAACGGTCTCCGTGTGCCAGGGTGATGTGCGAAATGCGCCCATCGAAACCGTTGAATTGAAGACACCAGTCCTGGTTCGTCAGAGGGCGCTCCGAGAAGGTTCGGGTGGTCCTGGAAAATACCGCGGCGGTCTCGGCCAGGTCACTGAAATGATGAGCCTGTGCGAAGGGCGCTGGAGCGCATCCAACGCCGGGCGTCGCCAGTGCCCCCCATGGGGGTTAGCAGGTGGCAAGGCTGGCGCGGCATCGCGCAATTATATGCGCATGCCGGGTGACGACGCCTTCCAGCTGCGCGATCCGGTGCGTGTCCTGTCCCCGCCGCAGACAAGTGTGCGCATCGAAACCGCCGGTGGTGGGGGCTGGGGCTCACCACTTGACCGGGAGCCTGAGAAAGTACTCGGCGATGTCCTCGACGCCTTCATCACCCTCGACTCCGCGCGTCGCGATTATGGCGTCTGCATCGATACGGTCACCATGACCCTGGATATAGAGGCGACCCGGGAGTTGCGGTCCACACTCTCCACAGTTGTGAGAAGACTATGAGCCGGGAAGCAGATCTCAAGGGCCGCCTGGCCCGCGTGCAGGCCGACATGGCCGCCCAGAACATCGCCACGCTTGGAGCCTGGTACGGCGCACAGCACAACATGCTGCGACCCGACCCGCTGCTGATGCTTGTCGATTATCGGGTCCTTGGACCCTCGGCACTGATCATTCCAGCGAAAGGCACACCACGCCTGATCCTCAGTCCACCCTGGGATCTCGCCCGCGCCCGCGACGCTATAGGTGATCTTGCGAGCATCGTCGCCGTTGAAGAAGGCAACTTGCCGGAGACCTTTGCTGCCGAGCTTCTGGCTCTTGGCGGGCCAATCGAGGTCGCGGGTTTCGAGGTGATGCCTGTCGGCCACGCGCGTCGCTTGATCGCAGCTATCGGCTCCAGGCCTGAGGACGGCCTGAACCTGCTTCGCAAGGAGACCATGACGCGGCTCCCATTCGAGCTGGAGCGTGTTGCGAGGGCCGCGGAGATTGCGGATGCGGGCTTTGCCCATCTCTGCGAGATCGCCAGGCCTGGCATGTGGGAATATGAGATCGCGGCCGAACTCGAATGCGCCATGCAGAAGCTTGGATCCGAAGATAACTTCGGGTTGATGTCGACTGGCACTCACAACGTCGCTGTGCGCGCAGTCCGCGACCGAAAGCTGGAGGCCGGCGACCTTATCGTGAGCGAGATCACACCCTGCTATCGCGGATATTTTGCGCAGCTGTGCCGAACGCTGATCCTGGGGGAACCGAGCCAATTGCAACAGCACAAATTCGATCTCCTCTTGCAAGCGGAGGACGCAGGGCTCGCTGTTGCGAAGACTGGCCTGCCCACAAGTGGCATCGCGAAGGCCGTCAACGAGGTAATCGGATCTGCCGGATACGCGGATTACTGTCGTCCCCCCTATATGCGCACGCGCGGGCACGGGCTTGGGCTTGGCGGCGTTTCCCCGAGTGACCTGAACGAGAGTTCCGGCGGCACACTGCAAACAGACATGACCATGGTCGTTCATCCCAACCAGTACATTCCCGAGACGGGCTATCTGATGCTCGGGGACACAGTTGCAATTGCACCCGAGGGACCGCGCCTGCTGACCCGCACACCGCGGCAACTCTTTTCAGCGAGGGCATGAGCCATGCGTACCATGCACTCCGTTGTCAAGCGCGGCGCACTTTATTGGGATCGAGAGCTAAGCCCTGAAGAGGTTTATCCGCGTAGGATCGCTGCAATCCAAAGCCGCATGGCAGCCGCCGGCGACGATGCCTGGATCCTTGTCGGTGATGTGATCCACCATGGACCCGTGGTTTTTGCGACGAATTTCATGCCACGGGTACGTTCGGCGCTCGTCTATATTCCGGCCACGGGAGCTGCGACCTTGTTCGCCAACATCAGCCTGCGCGACGTACCAGCCGCACGAACGATCACCAACATCGAGGATATCCGGCCCTTCAGTCGGTTGCCAAAGGAACTTTCGACATTCCTCGGGGAAGCCCTGCCGCAGGGTGGCACCGTCGGCCTGTGCGGCGTGGATGAGTGCCTGCCCGCCAATGACTGGTTCTCCATCGAGCAAGCCCTGCCAATGATCAGCTGGGTGGCACGCGACGGTATCATCTCGGCGATGCGTGCACGCAAAGAGGCTTTCGAGATTGAGGCTGTCCGACGCTCGACAGCACTGGCGGATCTGGCGCTCGATGCCGCACAGAACCTCATCAAACCTGGCACCTCGATGCGCGTCGTAATTGCTGATCTCGATAGACAGGTTCGCAGTCGGGGGGCTGAAGATGTGCGCTTCCTGATTGCAAGTGGACCGCAGGCTGGATCGGCACTGAGACCAGCCGATGACCGCCGGCTGCAGGATGGCGATACGGTGATCATCTATTGCGCCGTGCAAAACCAACGTTACTGGGGAGAAGCTGCGCAAACTTTTTGCCTGGGCGCCCCATCCACGAAGCTGCAGGACCTCCATGCGACGGCAATATCCGCACTCGACACCATGGCAACCAAGATCAAGCCCGGTGTTGCGGCAGGTGCAGTTGCGGACTCAATCCACGGAAGCCAGGCATCAGCCACACAATATGGCTTGGGCAATGCCATCGGCCTTGATGTGCAGGAAGGCGTCGTCATCGAAGCGGGTGCCAGCGAGGTCTTGGAACCTGACACGGTGATTGCTTTGCGCATCATCCTGCATGAGGACGATCAAGGCGTTGCGGTCACACGCACACTGCACGTTGGGGCCACGGACAGCACCTTGCTCGCAGGGCGCGATCATCTAGCGAGCGTCTGACACGACTGGGCAACTCCATGAACGACATTGCACCGCCAGCCGGCAAATTCCTGATAGACCCCTACCTTGAATGGACGAAGGGTGAAGGCATCCCCATCCACGAGGACTTCGGCCTTGACCTGCAAAAGGTGGAACTCAGCCAATGGACGCGCCTCGGCGTGCCTGGATGCATAGCTCATGTGAAGGGCCGTGGTGATTTCATGACGATATTCGTCATCGAGATTCCACCTGGCGGCAAGACTTTGCCAATGCGCCACCTCTATGAAGACGCTGTCATTGTCATCAGCGGCAACGGCAGTACCAGCATCGAAGGGCACGATGGAACGAAGCACAGTTTTGAATGGGGACCTCGATCCGTCTTCGCGCCGCCACTGAATCTACGCCATCAATTCTTCAATGCCTCAGGTCAGCATCCGGCCCGGCTCGCCATCTGCTGCAACATGCCTGCGGTCTATAATCTTTTCCGCAGCGAACAATTCGTCTTCGAAAACACATCGACCTTCCCGGACCGCGAAGGTGACCCCAGCCACTTCAAGGGTGAAGGCAGTTTTATTCCGGTCCGTCCCGGCAAGCACATGTGGGAGACGAACTTCGTACCCGACGCCTTGAACCTCGAATTGAAGACCTGGGCAGCGCGCGGCGCCAATGCGTCCCATATCCAGCTCATCCTCGCCGACAGCATCCTGCACGCGCACCTGTCGGAAATGCCCGTGGGCACATACAAGAAGTCCCACCGACATGGTCCCGATTTGCACGTCTTCTGCCTGTCTGGCGAAGGCTACTCGCTGTTCTGGTACGAAGGCGACAAGGACTTCGTGAGGATCAACTGGACCGAAGGCTGGGTCTTCGCGCCGCCGGACATGATGTATCACCAGCATTTCAATACGAGCGCGAACAAGACCCGTTATATCGCAATTGGCCATGGCAGCGTGCGATATCCGTTTACCCAGAACATGTGGAAGGTCTATAGAGGCGTCGACGTCGACGTAAAAAGTGGTGGGAACCAGATCGAATATCGGGATCAGGACCCGCGCGTGCACCAGATCTTCCTGGACGAAATGAGGAAGAAAGGAATTGTCCCTCGTATGGATTCCTATTTTAACGCAGATTAGATGGAGGCTGGTCGTGCGCATCATGTCCCTGCCCTGCATCGCAATCGCTTTCGGAATAGCTGCTTCGCAGGCAGAGGCAGAACCACCGGCCGACTTCTATCGTGGAAAGACCGTAGAAATCACCGTAGGGACTGGTGCTGGTGGTGGCTATGATGCCAATGCACGGCTGGTAGCCCGGCATTTGGGGCGATTTATTCCCGGGAACCCTAAGATCATCGTGTCGAACGTTCCAGGCGGCGGTGGCATCACGGCCGCCAACAGGCTGTTCAATGTCTCGCCTCGCGATGGTCTTGCAATCGGAACCTTCAGCAATGCACTGTTGACTATGCCCATGCTCAACGCCGGCGCGACGCGGTTTCAAGCGGAGCAGTTTACATGGATCGGCAGCGTATCGCATGAGGATGGCGTCTGCATCACGTCAAAGACTTCGGGCGTGACGACCTGGTCCGATCTTCAAAGCAAGGACGTCATCGTCGGCACGACCGCGCCGGGCACCACGACGCATCTCTATGCGGCGCTGTTGCGCAATCTTTTTTCAGCACACTTCCGCCTCGTCTCAGGTTATCCCGACGGCAGCTCAATCGTGATCGCCTTCGAGCGCGGCGAAGTTCAGGCTTTATGCCAAACTTATTCAAGCCTCAACGTTCTGCATCCCGACTGGCTTCAGGAAGGAAAAGTAAATCCGGTCGTGGTAATGGGTCTTCATCGCATCGGCGCGCTGGACGGGATTCCTTCTCTCATGGAATTCACCCACTCGGACAGGGAACGAGACATCGTGCGGATCTTGCTCGCACCAACTGTCGCTGGCCGCCCCTTTGCGGCACCCCCTGGGGTTCCGACTGACCGCGCCGAGGCCCTGCAGCGGGCCTTCCTGCAAATGAGCACGGATACAGAGTTTCTTGCGGATGCTGCTCACGCCCGCATCGAAGTGCAGGCGATGCGTGGCGATGATATCGCTACCCTGCTTCAGATGATTTCAAAGACTGACACAAAGGTGGTGGGCGATGTCCGCACAATCCTGTCATCGGATCCCATCAAATGACAGCACGCCATCAAGCGCCCATAGCCGCACCAATTAACGATAGATCGAGGGAAAGATGACATCGCTGACTCAGGATATCGGCACCTTCATTTCCGATCTGCGGTACGACCATCTTCCGGCGCTCGCCTCTCCTATCATCCGCAATGGCCTGACGGATTTCGTTGCGACGGTTCTGCTCGGGCAGGACGATGAGGTCACATCCTGCGTGCGCAAGACCCTGGTCGGTCGCAACGAGGAACCAGAAGCGCGTTTGCTTCTTTCCGCCATACGCAAGAGCGGCATCTCAGCAGCTCTCGTAAATGGCACTGCGAGCCATTCGCAGGATTATGACGATGTCGGGCTTGTGGGAATTCAGCCAACGCACCCATCGGCGTCGATTGCACCGGCCATCTTTGCCGAGGCTGAAACTTTGAAGCGCGACGGGCGCGCCATGGTTTGCGCCTATGCTGCAGCTTTCGAAGTCTGGGGGGAACTTGCATCACGAGATCCCGACCCGGTCCATGTCAAGGGCTGGCATCCAACTGGAACCTTCGGAGCCATCGCAGCCGCGGCAGCCGCGGCAAGCCTGCATGGCTTATCCGCCAATAAGGCTGCTCATGCGGTCTCCCTCGCCGCATCCATGTCAGCTGGCGTCATTGCCAACTTTGGCTCAATGGCCAAGCCCTATCATGCTGGCAGGGCCGCACAGAGCGGTGTGATTGCTGCACGCCTCGCCGCTGCCGGGATGACTGCATCGGAGGACGCGCTCGAATCCAACCTCGGTTTCCTTGCGGCCATTTCACCGAAGGGGCGTGTGGACCGAGAACGACCGGCGGGCTTTTCCGGCCGCTGGTTCCTCGAAAGCCATGGGCTTGGGTTCAAGCTCTTCCCCATGTGCTATGGCGCGCACCGGGCGCTCGATGGACTCTTCACCCTGTTAGCCAGCACGCCGTTCAAGGCAGACGACATCGAGCGCATCGAGGTCGAGGCCAACCGGGCACAATATTCCAATCTCGTCCACACGGATCCGCAGAATGTGCTTGATGCAAAGTTCAGTATGGAATTCGCCATGGCGGCCGCTATCGTCGCCGGTCGCTGTACCCGAGCGGAATTTGTACCCGCATTCATCCATCGTCATGATGTGCGCTCGGTCATGGCAAAGACCCATCGGGTCTACATCGATACCCAAGGGCATCGGGGCGACGGCCTGATCGTCTATCTCAAGGATGGACGCCGCCTGGAGCAGCGCTTCACCTTTCCGCTCGGACACGCGCGCCGCCCCGCGACATTGCAGGCCTTTTGGACAAAGTTTGAGGATTGCGTCTCCGGCACCTTCACATCAACTGACGCACGCCATCTGTTTGATCAGTTGCAGGACATCGAGTCACTTTCCTGTGTCTCCGACCTACCGGTCAGCAGGGGGCCTTCAGACAAGGACTGACCAGTGCTTCTTGAACTCGTACTGCCCGCTCTGATACACTTGCAACAAGATAAACCCGGCCGGTTCAGGGAGGACCGTATGTCGAAGGCCTGCCTGCTGACGGCACTCGGCTGTCTTGCATTGTCATCCCCCGCAATGGCGCAGTCGACGGACGTTGCTGACCTGTTCCGCGGCAAGACCGTGACCTTCATGATCAACTTCACGCCCGGCGGCTCGACCGATTTCGAAGGGCGGGTGTTGGCGCGCCATCTCGGCAATCACATTCCCGGCAAACCTGCGGTGGTGGTGCAGAACATGGGTGGTGCTGGCGGCTCCATCGGGACGAATTATCTCGGGCAAGTTGCGCGTCCAGATGGATTGACGCTCGGTTACCTGACTGCCTCGGTGGGCAAGCAGGCGCTCGGTGAATCCGACCTGAAGGTCGATCTGCGTGGACTCGAGTTTCTCGGCAACGTCCCCGACGTCAATGTCACCTATATGCGAACGGACGTGAAGCCAGGCGTTGCAGCTCCCGCCGACATCATGAAGACGAAGGGATTCTGGATCGGCGGGCTGACGCCTGACAGTCCCAAGGATCTGGCAGAGCGGCTACAGCTCGACATTCTGGGGGTCGAGTATAAATATCTGTCAGGGTATAAGGGGTCTCCGGAAGCGCGCCTCGCCCTGCAACAGAACGAGATCCAGTTCTATAATGAGGGGCTGGCGTCATATCGCGCTGCGATAGAGCCGGGCATTGTCAAATCCGGCATGGTGCTGCCGCTCTGGTATGATCCTCTGGACGAAGGGGGACGCCTCGTTGCTGCGCCGACGGCAGCGGGAATTCCTGCACGGCCTTTCCATGAGTTTTATGCGAGCCTGAAGCAAAGCAGCTCCCTGCCAAACGATCTCAGATGGCAGGCCTATCTGCGCATCAACGAGTTGAGCACAAGTTTTCTGCGCATCCTGATGATGCCGCCGAAGTCGCCACCAGCTGCAGTTGCCGCAATCCAGCAAGCCCTCGTGGAAACCTTTGCCGACCCCGCCTATCAGGCCGATGCAAAGCAAACCTTCAACAATATCCCAGAATTCAAGACCGGAGCAGAGCGCAAGAAAGCACTTCTCCAGGTCCTTGCACCACAACCGGGCGTGCAGGAATTCCTCACAGACTATATTGCCAAAGGTTACCAGTCGGTCGGCGACAAGAAATAGTCCCCCCGCTCCCAAAGAATGGATGAAGACATGGTTGGCGTTTATGAACATCCAGCGGACTGGCGCGGAACGGACCTGGCGAAACGCGAGGACTGGATCTACCGTTTCACCAAGGCGGAAGTTTCAGAAATTCTAGCAGCCCTGTCCCGAGCACGCCGGCTGGGCAAGACACTAGAGACCCTGACGCGGGAGGATTTTCCCCTGCCGAATGTCAGCCGACGCCTCGAAGAATCGCGGCAGGTTCTGGAAGAAGGTGTTGGCATTTTTCAGTTCCGCGGGTTTGACGTGGAAGGCGTCAGCAAAGACGATCTACGAATGATCTACTGGGGCCTTGGGAAGCATATGGGTACGGTCGTCTCCCAGAGCTCCGATGGTGATTTGCTAGGAGACGTTCGCAACATTGGCGTCGACATCATGAGCCCGCAGGGACGCGGCTATAAAACGAACCAGAAGCTTTCGTTTCATACGGATAGCTGCGATGTCGTGGGCCTTTTTGTCATGCGCGTTGCAAAAGAGGGCGGACTGAGCCTAATCGCCAGTTCCGTCGCCATTCACAACGAGATTGCTCGCAAGCGGCCCGACCTCCTTGAGGTTCTCTACCAGCCTTTTCCATGGAGCTGGCAAACGCAGGAGGCAAAAGGCGATCGGCCCTGGTATTTCCAGCCGATCTTTTCTATGCGCGGCGACAAGATTTCATGTCGATACATTCGCGGCCATATTCGCAACAGCCAGCTCTATGAGGATGCGCCACGGCTGACTGCTGTGCAGATCGAAGCAATGGACTACTATGACTCACTCTCCGCAAGCGGAGACTTCCACCTGTCTTTCATGTTCGAGCCAGGTGACATCCAGTTCGTAAACAATCACGTCTGCCTTCATTCGCGCACGTCCTATGTTGATTGGCCAGAGCCAGACCGCTACCGGCATTTGTTGCGCATGTGGCTGTCCGTGCCAAATTCCCGCCCGCTTTCGGACAGTATGGCGACCATTTATCAAGATCGCTCACCGGGCGCCGTAAGAGGTGGCTTCCCGACCCGCACTGGGAAATACATCTATGAATCCGTGAATGCATTATCCGATTAGCAGGCCTGGTCCGTGCTGAAGCAGCCCTGGCATGGCAAGCAAGTGGTCATGGCGAAGCCTCGGCGAGATGACTTGTCGAGCTAAAATCTCGCTCTCAGTCAGGGCAGAATGATCAAAGCGGGCGCGTGTCTCACGCCCATCGCAACTTTTCCAGAATTGCCTTGCCCATCACCCAATCAAGATCTTCCGAAGTGAAGAACTTCAGCTCTTCGGTAAAGTGGGTGACGCGCTGATGGTAGCTCGCCTTAATGTAGGAATTCGTCACATCGGTGCCCCAGAAGCAGCGTTTTGGGCCAAATGCATCGAACAAGCGATGAATATGATCATCCATGTCATGCCACGGATAGGCTTCCTTTGAGAACAATGGGGTTGCCGAAAGCTTCACCGAAACGTTGGGATATTTGGCGAGTGCGGCGGCAGTCTGGATGGTCTCTGGCAGCAGCCCATCTTTGAGAGCCTCCGATGAGACGCCCATATGATCGATGATCAGGGAGAGGCCTGGGAAGCGCTGGGCAATCGGGCCAAACAACCCGAGCTTGCCACGCGTGAGAAACATGACGGGGACTCCAAACTCCTGAGCAGCCGCCCAGAACCAGTCAGCGGTCCCATCGACCAGCCATTTCTCCTGGTCGCCGACGATGTTGAGGCGCACACCCAGAAGCGCAGGCTGTTCGCGCCATGTTGCCAGCCGTTTGGCTTCAGAGGGATCTTCAAGGCGGACATGACCCATCGTGGCGAAGCGACCCGGATAACGTCGGGCGGCCTCCTGTCCATAATCATAGCGCTCTCCCTCGAGGGTCGGAGGCACGATGACAACGCGCTCGACGCCCGCATCGTCAATGATGGCCACGACACGATCAATCGACATGGGCTCCCAGATTTGCGGCCGGGTGCCAGGCGCCCAAGGCTTTTCAGGTGAATTCGGTCGCCAGAGATGGATCTGTGCATCAACGATGCTTCGCCGTTTCGGCATGGGTTGCGCCAAGGCTGTACTGGCAAGGGTTGCGCCCGCAGCACCCAGGATGAATTCGCGCCGATCCATGCTTTGTCCCTCCCTTGTAATTTTGGGAGATCTTGCGACCGTCCGGGTGCTCTCGTCAACGCGCTGGACGGTGAAACGCGAGCAATTCCTGAGCCTGCTGTCGGCTTGGCTCCAGCCAGCGCATTGTCCTTGCGACAAATCTCTCGATGCCTTCGAGCGGAGTGCAATTTAACAATCGCAAGCTTAAGGCGGTGCCACACCCGATCGATGAACCGCTTGATGATTTTCCCTTTCGCGCCAACAGCCGCCGCGCTACGCCGGCCTGCAATTTATGGCGTGATATTGGGACATGCAGCTTGATCGCTCACGTTGGTGCCGTCGCCAAGTCGACCAACGACAGGCCATGGTAAGCATCCAAAACAATTCAGGTCTTGCGAACGCTAGCTGCAACAAATCGCATGGACCGCACTCGGTATGAAATTTGTTGGCGATTACCTCGTTCGTAATCATTTCAGCGCTGAGCAGCCTTGTTATTCACAGGCAAGCATCGTCCTCATGAGCACACATGCCGTCATCGAAATACCCAAAGTCCGGCCGCCAAACCGGAGGACCTCAGTGACTGAGAAGTCTGACAGGGCTCATGACCACATTTCGGGGCGCTTCACGACCGCCGAAACCGCATGATCAAGGTTGGCCACAATACCTGGTGTTTCAGGCGACGCGGCCAAATGCATCACGGAAGATTCGGCCATCGGCTGGCGCGGATCAGGATAAGCGCAAGCGGCCACTTCAAGGCCTCACCCAAAACCCACATCTGGCCCTTTCAATGAGATCAGCTGTTCGGTCCGCCATCTCGGCAGATCGTTGGGTTGGATCATTGCGGAGGACTTCGACGAACAGACACGATCCTCGGATATTCGGGCAAAGGCTGCATCTTAAATAAGGGGATCGATCGTGAGATCTTTCGTACCCCTCATTGCCCGGCAAAATCCGAAGGTCATATAATGAATGATCTTGAGCCCGTTTAAGCTGTCTATTTATTTGTAATTATTGAGTTATTTTTATTGCATTGGCGGGCCACCGTTCCGCCAAAATTTCCCATTAAAATAAGGTACTTAAGGAGATTTTCTGGCGGAAGGGGTGAGATTCGAACTCACGGTAGGCTTTCACCTACGGCGGTTTTCAAGACCGCTGCCTTAAACCACTCGGCCACCCTTCCTATCCGCGCACTGATAGGCATGGTCAGCTGCCTCGTCAACACCAAGTGTGCGCTCGCTCCGGCCTAGCCGGGAAAGATCCAGACCGCGTCCTTAGGCAGGCTGCACCAGACAAGCCCTGGCTCCCGCCGTTCCTCGCTGTGGACCTTCAGGCTGAGGCCAGGGCAGCTCAGGCGGTATTCCCAGGCACTGCCAAGGTAGAGCGAAGCATCAAGGGTCATCTGCAAATGGTTGGGGCCCTCGCCCTCTACCAAATGGATGCGCTCCGTGCGCACAACAGCCTGTGCGGGAGCGCCGGCGGTCGGCGTGGCGCCGTTGAAATCACACCCTCAAGTGACCATCCCTCACCTGCGGGCACTGGCCCAGCAGCACCCTGAGCGAATGTCCCCTTCAGCACATTGTTGGTGCCCAGAAACTCAGCCGCATAAAAGCTTTTGGGCCGGGTGTAGATTTCGATCGGCGTCCCTTCCTGCACGATCACCCCGTTCTCGAGCAGCAGCACCTGATCCGCCATGGCAAGTGCCTCCGCCTGATCATGGGTGACCATGATGGCGCAAATGCCCAGTTTCAGGATCAGCTTGCGGATCCAGTACCGCGCATCCTCACGCAGCTTGGCATCGAGGTTGGACAGGTGCTCGTCCATCAGCAGCACACGCGGCTCATAGACGAGTGCTCTGCAAATCGCGACGCGCTGCTGCTGGCCGCCCGACAACTGGTCGGGAAACCGCTGGCCAAGATGGGCGAGGCCCAGCTTTTCAAGAATAGCAGCCACCTTCGCCTTTGCGACATCTCCAGTGATGCCGCGCAGGGTCAGTCCGTAGGTGACATTCTCCGCCACCGTCTTGTGTGGCCACAGGGCATAGGATTGGAAGACAAGGCCAATATTTCGCGTCTCCGGCGGCAAGGCGATGCCCTTGCCAGCATCGAGTGCCGTCAGGCCTCCGATATTGATGTAGCCCCCTCGGGCTGCTCAAGACCTGCGATACAGCGCAGGAGCGTGGTCTTGCCACTGCCCGACGCGCCAAGCAGCGCGACAATGGTGCCCCGGCTTGCCTCGAAGGAGGCGCCGCGCAGGATGTGATTGCCGCCGAGCCATTTCTCGACGCCCTTGACGACCAGGTCAGTCATGGATGCGTGCTCCAAGCCGCAGGGCAAAGCCGAGGCCCGCAGCGGTCATGATGATGCTGATGAAGGCAAGTGCTGCGATTTGGTCCATCGCCCCTGATGTCAGCAGGGACACCATGAGCGAACCGATGACTTCGGTCCCCACGCCCATGAGATAGATGCCCGTCGCATATTCGCGCAGGAACACGATCATGATCAGCGACCAGGCGCCCACAAGGCCCGGACGCACGAGTGGAATCACCGTGTCGCGCCAGGTTCGAGCCAACGATGCACCTGTCGTGCGTGAGGATTCCTCAAGTTCCGGCGCCACCTGCAGCAAAGTCGACTGGATGATGCGCAGCCCATAGGACAGCCCCACCACCGTATAGGCAACGAACAGGCTCACGAGTGTCGGACGCAAAGGCTTCAGGAAGGGAACGAAAAGGAAAACCCAGAAGAATGCGAGGCCGATCACGATGCCCGGAAGGGCACGCGGCAGCAGCACCATGTAGTCGAAGATAGCTCCGCTGGTGCCCTTGTTGCGATGGCCTGCGAGCCCAACAACCGTGTAGATAGCCACCGCCACCGCGCCGCCGAAGACCGCCAGCACGACAGTATTGATCATGCCGCGATAGAGGCTCGGCGTATCGAAGAGATGGGCGAAGTGCTGCAGGGTGAGGTGCTCCGACAGGATTACCCCCTCACCCCAGGCATTGACGAAAGCCCGCACGGTGATGCCGCCGATTGGCATGATCACGGAGGCGAATAGCCAAATACAGATGAGCGTCCAGGCCACCACCTGCCCTGCAGGACCAAGCCGCAGCGGCGTTGCGCGCGCGCCCTTGGTAACGCTGGCGACGCGTTGGAAGGCGGCCGTGTAGTCAGTGGCGAAATTAACGCCAAGCACTGACGACTCCTTGATCCATTGCAGCGCATAGGAGCCAATGACATTGAAGGCTATGATCTGTTCGCCGGACAAGACCTTCTCGCGCATGGCGCCCGAGCTGCCATAGACCTTGCCTTCTGCTGCTCCAAAGCCGCGCGCCAGCTCCCAGAAGGATGAGGTGCTGTGCTCACCAGTCGTGGCAAGAAGGAAGCCGACACCGCCCTTCTCCGGATCGAAGGATGCGACCTTACCCTTGAGGTCCGTGCCGTGATCCTTGAGAAGCTGAACAAGATCCGCGCGGGTCTTGGGCTCCCATTCCGGCTTCAGAAGGTTCTTGTTGTAGAGCATGGCAACCGGCTCGATGGACGTGCCATACACCGTGTCCCTGTAAACGGAACTCGTCGGCAGATTGGCCGCTTCCGGTGACTTGTAAACGTCGAGAAGCCCCTTGGAAGCCAGCACCATCTGCAGGTCCATGGAACTGGTCCATGCAATGTCGCAACCAACCTGCCCTGCTGCGGATTCGCTGATCACCCGGTTATAGACATCCGTCGTTCCGACTTCGCCTTGGTGATCAGCGCGGCATAATCAGCCGGATAGCCGGCCGGAACGCCCTGCGCGAAGGCATTGCCGATCCCTTGAAAGCCGAGAGCGGTTGCACCCAGCACGGATTGCAGGAAGCTGCGACGTGACGTCATATTTTACCCTCCGGGATTGATCGTCCCCTCCATGGGCAGTTTAGACCGGTAGACCGGTAGACCGGCGGCGGCCAGTAGCCGGCCTGACCCGTCATGGGCAAGTAGTTTCAACTTTAGACGAATACCACCAGCAAGATGTCAGCATTTCGATTTGAAATGCGATTGGAAATTCTTACCCACCATTTACGCGCGCCGTGGTTTTCTGTCTGCAGCCCCCGATCTTCGCCACGGAGCTTCAGATGACACCGGTACTCCCGCGCAAGCTCACGATATCTCTTGGATTATTCAGCGGCTCAAGTTTGTCTGCCTGCTGGATCGCTGTGAACACGCGTGACTTCGTGGGAGCCATTTCTGTTGGCACGGCTGCCTGCGCCATCATTCTGCTCCTGCTACGCTTCGAGGCAGGGACTTCGAGGCGCTCGCGCCGGCGTGGTGATCCTGATGGGCAGGCTGCTTCCGCTTGAGGTCAGGACCTCGCCCGACCTGGACAAGGATGGCGGCTCTGGGCCCTGTTCTGAGCGCGGTGGACAACCCGATTTAAACCTCTACTGGCCATCTCGTTAGCTTAGCCAGCTATTGACCCGTCCGGAGGGAAACGACAGTTTGGCCCAATTCCGTCAACGGCAGCGCAATGCGGTCGAACGAATTCGAGGCCAGACTTTCAGCCATGGCTGTATTCGCCACGCCGTCGCCGCACCTTCGAGCTCAGCTACGCGCTCATTTGGCTCGGCGCATCGCCTCGACGTTTGCATTCTGCCTGATTGCAGGCACCCAATGCCTGTCAGCGGAGCGCGAAGTCCCCATGCCGAAGCCTCGCCCGCGATCCATCACCCAGCAACCAGCGATACCGCCGGTTGCTGCAGTGCCCGCACCTTCGCCTGACACAAAACCACCTGTCGCAGATGCTCCGCCAGAGCGGGAACAGACGAAGACAGAAGCCTTCGTCCCGCATGATCCCTATTTGCGGCTCAACCAATTACCGCGCGATCAGCAGCGATCAATCCTGCACAGCTGTGCAGCTGAGTGGGACAGACGCAAACATACCGGAACAATCGCCGGACTAATCTGGAGAGATTTTCTGGAAGGCTGCATTCCCACCCGATGATTGGGCGAGCACTTTAGCAGCGGGGCCAGTGGCCCGATCAAAACGGCCAATTCAGAAACTTGGCTCGTTACTCTCTGGATAAACCGCCCGTGTCGTCTTCCGGACAGCCGGAAGACGACACGGATGACCTGGGGAACCAGGGACCGCGGGTGAAGCATGCCGCCTGCGCCCGCGATCGGTCCTGAGGTCAGGAGTTCTCGGCCGGAGCCGGAGCAGGCGCAGCCTTCGGCTTGCGCGGAGCACGCTTCTTGGCAGGAGCCTTCTTGGCAACAGCCTTCTTGGCCACTGCCTTCTTGGCCACTGCCTTCTTGGCTCCAGCCTTCTTGGCGCCAGCCTTGCGGGTGGCCTTCTTGGCAACAGCCTTGCGGGCCGTCTTCTTGGCTACAGCCTTCTTAGCGCCAGCCTTACGGGTGGCCTTCTTTGCTGCGCCCTTACGGACGGTCTTCTTGGCAGCGGCCTTCTTGGCGCCAGCCTTCTTAGCACCAGCCTTCTTTGCACCAGCCTTGCGGGTGGTCTTCTTGGCTGCAGTCTTCCGCACGCCCTTTTTGGCGGCGGCCTTCTTAGCCGGTTTACGCTTCGTCGTAGCCTTGGCCATCTGAGGTCCCCTCTGATTTGACTGCCGACGATTCGGAAAAGCGATCGCCGACGACAGGCATTAATACCGTAGCGCGGTTAATCGCTTGCGCAAGTCGTCCTGCGTGCTGAACACTTGTCGAGCGCATGAATCGGCGGCTCGAAACCTTGCCGTCGACACGTTTACAAGTGTTCAAATTGACGAATGATCTGACAAGACGGCGGCGTTTCATCGCCTCTGCCTGACCTTCTCCAGAGGCGACCTCAACGAGACTGTTCAAGACCAACGGTCTGCCTGCAGATCGACATGAGCAGATGATTTCAGAGTCAAAGCGCAGCAATCATCCATTTGGAAAACAAGGAATTTTTTAAACACTGCGCATATCCGATGAAGCGCTGGTATGAGGTCACCAATCAAATGACCTTGAAGTTCAAAGCAGATATTTTCAAACTGCCTGGCGCCCCAGCCTGGCGCCGCGCGTCGCTCGTCGACGATGATTGGATCATGGTCCTTCGACAGGGTGTCGACGTCGCAACACGCCCGAAAAAAAAATTGTGCGAGGAAGCAAAAATCTGTCGCAGAGGTGCCCATCGACGGGGCAGCGACACACCGATTCGCGCATTCGATAGTTTTCAGCGCCTTCGATTCGTTGTC
>CAISZN010000431.1 GCA_903889985.1 uncultured Hyphomicrobiales bacterium
AATGACAAGGGAATCGGCCTCCAGCTTCTCTATTCACTGGGGCGTGTGCTGCTGGGCTATGCCTGCGCCGTGGCGCTGGCGCTGCCGGTTGGATTTCTCATCGGCATGTCGCCTCTGATGAGCCGCGCGCTCAATCCCTTCATCCAGGTGATGAAGCCCATCTCACCGCTCGCCTGGATGCCGCTCGCGCTCTACACGATCAAGGATTCAGCAATTTCGGCGATCTTCGTCATTTTCATCTGTTCGCTCTGGCCCATGCTTATCAACACGGCCTTTGGCGTGGCGAGTGTGCGCAAGGAATGGTTGAACGTGGCCCGCACGCTGGAGGTCTCGCCGATCCGCAAGGCCTTCACGATCATCCTGCCGGCTGCGGCGCCCACCATTCTAACGGGCATGCGCATTTCCATCGGCATTGCATGGCTTGTCATCGTTGCTGCCGAAATGCTCGTGGGCGGCACGGGCATTGGATATTTCGTCTGGAACGAGTGGAACAATCTGTCGATCACCAATGTGATCATCTCCATCCTCATCATCGGCTTCGTCGGCATGCTGCTCGACCAGGCTCTCGCGCGCCTGTCGAGCGCCGTCACTTTCCCGGAATAGGCGCGTGGCAGAGAAATTTATCTCCATCGAAGGCATTGCACGTCGCTACCCTGGTCCAGACGGGGGCACGACCATCTTCGAAGACCTCTGGTTCTCGATGAACCGTGGCGAGTTCAGCTGCATCATAGGCCATTCGGGCTGCGGCAAGACGACAGTGCTGAATGTCCTGTCCGGGCTCGAAGCGCCCGACGGCGGTGTCGCAGTTGTGGACGGACGCGCCATCGAGGGGCCTTCCCTTGATCGTGCCGTGATCTTCCAGAGCCATGCCCTGCTGCCCTGGCGCACGGTGCTTGGGAACGTGGCCTATGCGGTCTCGTCCAAATGGCGCAACTGGAGCCGCGACAAGATCGAGGCTCATGCGCGCCAGTTCATCGAGAAGGTCGGCCTCAAGGGCAGTGAACACAAGCGCCCGGCGGAACTCTCCGGCGGCATGAAGCAGCGTGTGGGCATTGCCCGTGCACTGTCCATCGAGCCGAAGATCCTGCTCATGGACGAGCCTTTCTCGGCACTCGATGCGCTGACACGCGGTGCGCTGCAGGATGAAGTGCGGCGCATCTGTCTCGACACCGGGCAAACGGCCTTCATGATCACCCATGACGTGGATGAAGCGATCTTTCTCGCAGACCGCATCGTGCTGATGACCAATGGTCCGCAGGCCATGGTGGCGGAGATTGTGGAAAATCCCCTGCCGCGTGACCGCCGTCGCATCGACCTGCATCGGCATCGTGACTATTACGCCATCCGCAATCACCTGCTCGACTTCCTCGTGTCGCGCTCGAAGACCTTCAAGGACGAGTTGCCGCGCGGCTACGACAAGAAGCATCCGCCCGTCGTGCGACCGGTTGACAGCAATCCTGAAACCCCCGGCGATCAAGACAGGAAAGTCGCCTGATTTATCGTGAAGAGGAGAAATCCCGTGAAGCGTGAAGAACTCACTGAAAAGATTCTCGACATCAAGCGCGAGAAGGGCTGGACCTGGAAATACATCACCGAGGAGATAGGCGGGATGGCCGAAGTGCTGATCGTGGGGGCCCTGCTTGGCCAGCACAAGCTCGTCAAGCCACTCGCCAAGAAGGCGGCAACCCTGTTCGGCCTCAGCGCAGCCGAAGAGAGGATGCTGAACGAAGTGCCCATGCGCGGCACGCAGATGCCGCCCACCGATCCGCTCATCTATCGTTTCTTTGAACTCGTGATGGTGAATGGCCCCGCTTGGAAGGCCCTCATCGAGGAAGAGTTCGGCGATGGCATCATGTCGGCGATCGACTTCGACATGGTCATGGAGCGCCTGCCCCATGAGCGTGGCGACCGCGTGAAGATCTCCATGTCGGGCAAGTTCCTGCCCTTTAAATATTACGGCGCCGAACAGGGCATCCCCGAATACGGCTTCAAGGAAAGCTGACTGGCAGGAATTCGGCCGCATCGGAGGCGGTGCGGCCGAACTTTCTTGCACCTTCGGCGGGTGCCGCTAAAAGGGGGCACCAACCGGAGTTCGTTTCATGGCCCGCAAACCGGCAAGCCGCACTGAGTTCGCCCTCTTCGACGTGATCTATGAGGATGGAAGCCAGCGTTCCAACCGGCGGGTTCCTGTCGACCAGCTTGGCGGGCTCGACGAAGAGCAGATGATCCGCGCGACCATCGAGGCTCAGGATCGCGAGATCGCCGAGAAGTCCGGCCTGCCGCCGCTGCGGATCAAGGCCATCAAGCGCCCAGGCAAGAAATAGCCCGGGCGATCGGAACCATGGGTTGTGCCCATCCCGTCAGTTCAGCTTGACGGCGATGTTCGAGAAGGTGTTCGACAGCTTCGAACCGACAGTCCCCACCGAGCCGATGATCGCGACTGAAATAAGTCCCGCGATGATGCCGTATTCAATAGCAGTTGCAGCGGCTTCGTCTTTCCAGAAATGACGCAGGATAAGCATGTTCGCCTCCAAATCAGATGGTCAATGGATTCGAAGCTAAGTCTAATTAGGAAAAATTTTATTAAACTCGGCAATTATGTAATTCTATATTCTAAAAATTTCATCTTAAGCAGGACTATTCTGTTTACTTCATAATATAAACAATTTCCTTGTTTTATTTTTTGGGAATTAACTTCCCTATGGGACGCTTTTACCCAGTTTGGTGCCGATTGCGGGAGTTTGACCATGAGGCGCGTGCAGGGAAGTTCAGTTCTGCTCGTCGACGATTCCCATACGACGACGACTTTGATCAGGGCCTGTCTGGAATTCATCGGCATCCACAATGTGGATTCTGCCGACACGGGCGAGGGTGCCCTTCGCCTGCTGCGGTCCAAAAGCTACGACCTTGTGCTGTGCGATTGGCACATGTGGCCAATGACCGGGCCAGAGCTTCTCGAGCAGGTCCGTCGCGAGTTGCGAGGGCCCAGCCCCCGCTTCGTCTTCATGACCATGGACAATCGCTGGTCCTCGATGACAACCGCACGATCCCTGGGCGCAGCCGGCTTCATCGTAAAGCCCGACAACCCCCGGGCACTTCGCAGCAAGATCGAAGGCCTGTTTCCGGCAGCAGAGATCCGCGGCACAGCCACAGCCGGCTAAGGAAGCTGAAACTGTGCCGGCAGCCTCTCGATTGAGGCTTCCCGCACGAAAGCCGGCTGCGACGCTCTCGTCATTTCAAAAACGACATGATTTAGCGATGGTATTGCCGCAGGGATCTGCGAAGCTCCTCCCGTCACACCTGTCTCATGCGGGCGTGCGGGAGGAAACACTCAATGGCTGCCTTGCCAGAAGAAGACCTGCGTAAAATTCTCGGAAACGA
>CAISZN010000432.1 GCA_903889985.1 uncultured Hyphomicrobiales bacterium
ATGCCCGTTAGAATGGTGGGCGCCGCAGCCGGCAGGATGATCGTGAAGGCCTTGCGGATCGGCGAGACCTCCAGCGTGCGGGCGACATTCAGCCATTCCTTGCGCACGCTCGCCACGCCAAAGGCCGTGTTGATCAGCATGGGCCAGAGTGAACAGATGAAGATCACGAAGATGGCCGAAATCGCAGAATCCTTGATTGTGTAGAGTGCGAGCGGCATCCAGGCGAGTGGCGAGATGGGCTTCATCACCTGGATGAAGGGATTGAGCGCGCGGCTCATCAGCGGCGACATGCCGATGAGAAATCCAACCGGCAGCGCCAGCGCCACGGCGCAGGCATAGCCCAGCAGCACACGCCCCAGTGAATAGAGAAGCTGGAGGCCGATTCCCTTGTCATTGGGGCCGCGATTATAGAAAGGCTGTCGCAGATGCTCCCAGAGCTTGGCGCCGACATCGAGCGGCCCCGGCATGGCCGAGGTGCCCTGCGTCGCCGAAAGTCCCATCAGTTTGGCATATTCGGGATCCATCTGTGCGACCTGGCGGGTGCCGGAAACGCCGATATGCCAGGCCACCAGGAACAGCGCGAGGATCAGGACAGAGATCACGGCCGCACGAAGCTGGAGACTGGCAGTCATAACGGCGCCATGTCAGGGAATGACCAGCGGGCAGGCTTTGACATCATGGAGCGTCCTCGAACGAATGACATGCAATCGGGATTCGCAACTGTCGTGCCATGCAGCAGGCAGGTGCCTGTCCATGCAGCAGCCCGTCACTTATGCGCGCGTCGGCGACGTCTCTGGTCGCATAGGTGGCTGCTACCTGAGCAAAATGGCCGGCAGATCAGGGTCTGATGCCTATGAATGTGGCGAGATCAGCCAAAAGGAGCCCGCGCGAGAGGCAATGACGCACTGGCCTGCACTCCGAATTTTCGGCTAAACTGAACGCTGGAGGAAACAGGATATGAACATTGCCGCGAATGTGAACGCCGCGCCCGCCGATCTCTCCCTCGAGGGATCGACCGGTTTCGCCAGGGCACGCCTGGGCCTCATCATTCCGTCGAGCAACCGGCTCTCGGAGCCCCAGTTCCGCCGTTTCATGCCGGCTGACGTGGCGCTCCACGTGACGCGCCTGCAGATGACGGGCCCTCATGCCAAGGGGCTCGATGCGCTTCTGGAGGATGTGGCGAGAGCTGCTTCGGCGCTTGGCGATGCGAAATGCGATGCCATTGTCTTCCATTGCACGGCCAATTCCATGGAGCACGGTCCGCAGGGCGAGCAGCGGATTCTCGACACCATCCGTCGGAATGCCAAGGCTGAGGCCCTGTCGACGGCTCAGGGCGTGGTCGAGGCCTTCCGCGCCTGCAACATGCGCAGGCTCGTGCTCGTCTCGCCCTATCGCCAGTCACATAACGATCATGAGATCGCCTATCTGACCGCGCTCGGCTTCGAGACCCTGCATGATGTGGCGCTCGACCTGCCACGCAGCGATGGTTACCTCCTGGCGCCGCCCTCGCTGTGGGTAGAGACCGTGATGAGCAATCTTCGCGATGAGGCCGATGGCTATTTCCTGAGCTGCACCAACACGACACAGATCGACGCCATTGCGACGCTAGAGGCGAGGCTTCACAAGCCCGTGATCAATTCCAATCAGGCAACCATCTGGGCCGCGATGAAGCGCATTGCGCCAAAGATCGGTGCGCGCGACGTCGCGTCCCAGCTTGGGTCCCTGATGACGCGCTGAGGTGGCGTGCACGCATCTTCGCGCGCCTCTGCGCTGATCATTAACCTCCCGGCTATCCACTGGCACGCGCCCTGCCTAGGATGTTGTTTCACAAGAGGGAGCTTGGCATGCGCAGTGGAGATCAACTTGCCGGACGGGTCGCACTCATCTCGGGAGGTGGCGGCGAAATTGCTGGCGCAATCGCACGCCAGTTCGTCCTGCAGGGCGCTGCGGTCTTTCTTGCGGATGATCGCCCCGAAGCAGCCGAAGCGACAGCGCAAGCCCTGCGTGATCTCGGCGGCCAGGCTGAAGCTGGAATCTGCGATGTTTCGAAACCTCAGGACGTCGAAGCTGCCGTGCATGCAGCTGTTGCGGCCTTTGGAAAGCTGACAACCCTGGTCAATACGGCTGCCGCAACAACCCCCGATGGCACCTGCGAAACGCTCCCATTCGAAGAGTGGAACAAGGCGCTTGCCGTCAATCTCTCCGGCGCCTTCCTTATGTGCAAATATGCGGTGCCTGAAATTCGCAAGGCGGGTGGTGGCAGCATCATCAACATCGCCTCGCAGCTTGGGCAGGTGGGCGTGCCCGGACGCGCGCCCTATTCTTCCACCAAGGCAGCGCTCATCCAGCTCACCCAGTGCCAGGCGGGCGATCATGCGGCGGATGGCATTCGCGTCAATTCCCTCTCGCCGGGCGTTGTGAGCACATCGCGCAGCCAGCGGCGTTTTGGCTCTGCCGAGGCGCAAAACAGACTGCGCGGCCCATGGCACCTGCTCAACCGCTGCGCGAGCGTGGATGAGATTGCCAGCGCCGCCCTGTTCCTTGCCAGCGATGATTCCTCCTTTGTCACAGGCACGGATCTGCTCGTCGATGGCGGCTATCTGGCCTTCAAGGGCTCCATCGGCGGCGCTAATTGCTGAGAGCGGCACGGCTGTTGCGTGAGACGCGTCTCAAGATGCAGAACGGAGTCAGCATGAAAGTTTTCGGTCTCGCCGCGGCCCTGTGTGCCCTGTCGATGACGCCGGTGCGGGCGGATGCGATCAGTGATTTTTACAAGGGCAAGACGCTCTCGCTCGTCATCAGCTCTGCCGCCGGAGGCGGATATGATGCGCTGGGCCGTGCTGTCGCGCGCCACATGCAGAAGCATATTCCCGGCAATCCGGTGATTGTCGTGCGCAACATGCCGGGGGCAGGCGGCATCGTCGCCACGAACTTCCTCTATAACGCGGCCCCCAAGGACGGTACGGCCTTTGGTGGCGTTCAGAACAACACGCCCTTCGAACCGCTCTTTGGCACCAAGGAGGCCGATTACGATCCCACCAAGTTCAACTGGCTGGGGACGCCAAGCCAGGAGGTCGGCATCCTCGCCACGTGGGCCGGGGCTGGCGTAAAGAACCTCGCGGATGCAAAGAAACGGGAAGTGACGGTCGGCTCGTCCGGCAATAATTCGACGCCGAGTTTCTATGCGCGGCTTCTCAATGCGGTTCTGGGGATCAAGCTGCGCATCGTCGTGGGCTATCCGGGCCAGAACGAGGCCTTCCTCGCCATGGAGCGCGGCGAGATTGATGGTTATCCCTCGAGTTTCTACAGCGCGCTCACCTCCACCCGGCCGACCTGGATCAAGGAGAAGAAGATCGATCTCCTGGTCCAGTATGGCGCAGCGCCGGACAAGGAGATCGCCGATGTCCCCTTCCTCGACGACCTGATCTCCAATCCTGAAGACAAGGCGCTGGTGCTGGCGGCCGTGGCGCCTCTCGCCATGGGCCGGCCCTATCTTGCCCCGCCGGGCGTGCCTGCGGAACGGGTGGCGGCCCTGCGAAAAGCCCTGATGGAGACCTTCGAGGACAAGGACTTCCTGGCCGATGCCGAGCGGCTGCAGCTCGGGGTCACCGGCCCCCGCACCGGCGAGCAGCTCCAGAAGCAGCTGGAGGACGCCTACAAGACGGCACCCAACATCGTTGAGCGCCTTCGCAAGCTGCAGCAGTAGGGCCGCGACAATCTGCCGGGCCGGGGCGGGCCATGCCTCCCCTCCGGCCTGCTTGCTACCCCGGTGCACCGGCGCGTAAGATTGGAGGCGAAGCTATTGCGCGCCCCCGCGTGGTGATCCGATGACCGGTCTTCCGGCTAAGATGGATTGCGGCCGTGGAATGACGCCGCAGGCATGGGAGGTTGAACGAAACGATGCTGCAGACCGTCACCACCAAGTCCAAGCCGATGACCCGCGAGGAACTTCTCGCGCGGGCGGAAGCCCTGATCCCGGTCCTCGCCTCCCGCTCCGAAGCAGCCGAGAAGGCGCGAAAGGCGCCGGTCGAGACCGTGCAGGACTATGTCGACAATGGGCTCCTGCGCATTTGCCAGCCGGCCCGCTACGGCGGATTCGAGCTGGGCTACGACGTCATGTGTGAAGTGGTGCAGACGCTGGCGCGCGGCTGCGGCTCGCAGGCCTGGGTGCATATGGTGCTGGCCGATAACCCCCTCAAGCTCGCAGCCTTCGACCTCAAGGCCCAGGACGAAGTCTGGGGCGAGGACTCCACGGCCAAGATCTGCGTCGCCATCGCGGCGGTCGGCAAGGCCAGGCGCGTGCCGGGTGGCATCGTCTGGAACGCGCTCCATGGTTTCTCCAGCGGCGTCAATCACGCGGACTGGGTGATCTGCGGCGGCAACATCTATGAGGACGGCAAGCCGGTCGAAGGCTGCTTTGCCCTGATCCCCACCAAGGAGATCAACATCCTCGACGACTGGCATTCGGCCGGCCTTGCTGGCTCGGGCTCGAACAGCTTCGAGGTCAAGGATGTCTTCGTGCCCCAGCATCGTGTCCTGTCCAAGAAGGACTATGACGCAGGCACTTCGCCGGGCACGCTCTATTACACCTCGCCAATCTCAAAGCTCCCGCGCGGTGGCGTCTCGGCGGTGAGCTATACGGCGGTCTGCGTTGGTGTCGCCGAAGGCTTCCTACAGAACTACATCGGCTACACCGCCCCGCGGAAATCACGCGGCACGCCGGTGGCCGATGGCTATGGCATCCAGATGGGCCTCGGCCAGGCGGCTGCCGAGATCGAGGCAGCGTCGCGCATGTATCTGGGTGTCGTGCGGGAGGCCATGGATGTCCTCAACCGCCGCGAAGAGGTGAGCAAGTACCAGAACGTGCAGGGCAAGCGGAATGCCGCCTATGCCTGCCAGCTTGCCATGGGCGCCGTCAGCAAGCTCTTCAATGCGGCGGGCGGACGGGCGCTCTATACCGACAGCGTCCTGCAACGCCAGTTCCGCGATTGCTATGCGGCCGCGGCCCACCACTCGGTCTCATGGGACGGCGCCGCCGCCGAGTTTGGCAAATTCGTGCTGAAGCAGCAGCAAAGCAACTGAGCGTCAGTTTTCTGACTGGACGACGAAAGGCCGCAGATCCTGTCTGCGGCCTTTTTTATCCCTGCATGTAGCGGCTGACGCAGAAGCCTGCGGTGGCGGCCACTGAGGTCGCGACGGCTCCCCAGATCAGGTCGATCACGCTGACAATCGGCGGCCAGTCCTTCAGGGTCGCCAGATTGGTGAGATCGTAGGTCCCATAGGCCGCAGCCCCGAGCGCAGCGCCATAGAGAAGGGCGGTCGTCCAGGATTGCTCGCGCAGGGCCGGCAAGGTCGCAAAGAAGACGATCGCAGCAATGTAGCCGAGGTAGAACAGGGCCGCGGGCCCCAGAAGCGGGCGCTCGACCATCAGGGACCCGAGATTGTCGCGGTAAAAACTGCGAGCGAGGAGACCAAGCCAAAGAGCGTCGGCTGCAAGAAACATGAGGCCGGCGCCTGCATAGGCCCATAGAAAGCGCATGGGAGATCCTCCCGGCGCCGTGTTGGATGCGGTCGGGGCGCCTCACGACTCGCACTCACCCTACGGCCGGATCCGCCGTGTGGATTTCAGGCGATTCGGCTTGGAAGCCCGAAAAGCGCGCGGGCCTGCCGGGGATCGGCGATCTGGCCGCCAAGATCCTCAACAATTCTGCGGGCTTTCTCGACCATGGCCGCATTCGAGGGCGTGAGCCTCCCCCGATCGATATAGACCGCATCCTCCATGCCAACCCGCACATGGCCGCCTGCGAGGAAGGACTGTGCCACGGCAGGGAAGGCATAGCGGCCGATTCCGATGCCGGTGAAGCGCGCGCCCTTGGGCAGCATGTTGCGGGCGTAGAGCACGGTTTCGGGCGAGGGCTGGAAGCCGTATTTCACGCCCATGACGAAGGAGCACAGGGGCTCGGCCTCAAGCGTGCCGTCGGCGATGAGATCGTTCATCAGGGCGATGTCACCGGAATCAAACAGCTCGATCTCGGGCTTCACCCCCGCCGCGCGGATCACCTTGGCCATGCGCCGCACGTTGCCGGGCGTGTTGATGACGACCTCTTGCCCGGAGTTCATGGTGTTGAGGTCGAGGGTCGAGATGTCGGGCTTGAGCAGGGCGATGTGCTCGACGCGCTTTTCTGGCACCATCAGCGTGGTGCGGGGGCCGGGCACTTTCGGGTCGTCCTCGGAGGGCTGGAAGCGCCCGCCCGGCCCGGTCGTCAGGTTGATGATGAGCTGGGTATTGCGGGCGCGGATCAGCTCCACCGTTTCGCGGTAGAGGTCGAGCTCCATGGAGGGCGCGCCGGTTCTTGGGTCGCGCACATGCAGATGCACCACGGCAGCGCCGGCCTCTGCAGCTTCCAGCGAGCTGGTGGCGATCTGCTCCGGCGTGACCGGCAGGCCCGGATGCTGGGCCACGGTGGTGAGATTGCCTGTGATGGCACAGGTGATGACGACGCGCTCAAGCATGGGCCGATGACCTCCCGAATTTATGGGTGAGTGTCACGAGCCCATGCGAAGGGCAAGGGGGAAACCTCACCCCGCCCTGTTCGCCCGCGTGGCTGCCACATCCAGGCTCCCGTCCGCCGCAAACACCGCTCCATAGTCACGCTCCGCGCCTTCGCGCGTGACGTAGCCCATGCGCAGATCCTCGGCGATGGCCTCCGGCGCGCGCTTCATCGGGTCGCCATAACCACCGCCCCCCGGCATCTCGACCACAAGCCGCTCGCCGATGGGGATCACATGGGTCGCCTTGGCCTTCAGGCCCTTGCCTGTCTTGAGGGCCACAGTGCCCGCTGCACCCGCCTTGCCGCCATTGCGGCCGCGCGCCGGATTTTCCACGCGCTCGAAACGCGCGAAGACGGCGAAGGGTGACTCGTCCCGGCTGCCGACTTCCATCACCTGCCCCATGCCGCCGCGCCGGAAGCCTGCGCCACCGGAATCCGCGCGCAGCTCCTTGCGCCACACGACCAGCGGTGTCAGCGCCTCGGTAATCTCGATGGCGATGGCCTTCACGCCAGACGGGAAGGGCGTTGCCGCGAGCCCGTCGTTGTTGGGGTGAGCGCCCATGCCGCCGCTCTGGAAGCTCTGCGCCTGATAGGTGCTGCCGCCGCGATGGCCGGTCATGCCGACGCCACCGGCAAAACGCAGCGTCCAGCTCGCCGCCGTACCTTCTGCGGGGGCGAGATCCGCCCTTGCCTGTGCAAAGCAGCCGAAGGTCACCTCAGGAAGCATCTGGCCGATGATGGCGCGCGCAGTCACAGGCGCGGGGAAGGGCGCATTGACGATGGTGCCTTCCGGCGCCGTCACGTGGATGCGCGACAGCACCGCGTGGTTATGCGCGATGCGCGGCGCGACGATGCATTTCACGCCGAAGGTCGTATAGGCATCCGCGTAGCATAGCGGGCAGTTGATGCCCTTGCGCGACACGGGCGACGTGCCGGTGAAATCGACGAAGATGTTTTCGTCGTCGATGGTGAGCGTCGCCACGAAATCGACAGGCTCGTCGAAGCCGTCGATGCGCATGGAATTTGTCCACGTGCCCTTGGGCAGTGCGGCAATGGCCTCGCGCATGCTCTTGTCGGTCGAGCTCAGGATATGCTCGGCGAGCTGGTCGAGAGTTGCGAGCCCATATTCGCTCATCATGCTGGTGAGCCGCTGCCCGCCGGCTTCGTTGGAGGCGACGAGCGCATAGATGTCGCCCTCAAGCTTGTCGGGCTCGCGCGAATTGGCGCGCAGCATCTTCATGAGAAGCTCGTTCATCTCGCCCGCGATGCACAGCGGCATGATCGGGATGAAGAGACCTTCGGCGAAAACATCGCGCGAATCCGGGCTCGGCCCGTTGCCGCCGATATCGGCCACATGGGCCGTGGACGCAAAGAGCGCGACGAGCTTGCCATCATGGAAGGCCGGCGTGACGACCGTGAAGTCGAACAGATGGCCCGTGCCGCGCCATGGGTCGTTGGTGACGAAGGCATCGCCGGGCTTCATGGTCTCGGCGGGGATCTCCGCAAGAAAATGCTTCACCGAGCGCGCCATGGAATTGACGTGGCCCGGCGTGCCGGTGACGGCCTGTGCCAGCATGCGTCCCTGCGGATCGAAGACGCCTGCAGACAGATCGCCCGCCTCGCGCACCACGGTCGAGAAGGCAACGCGCATCAGCGTGCGCGCCTGTTCTTCTACGACAGCGATGAGACGGTCCCACATGACCTGATTGCGGATGCGCTGGAAATAGTCGCTCATCGGGATCAGCTCCGGCGCGTGAGAATGAGATGGCCATGGCCGCTGACGCGACCGTCGAAATCGGAAGGCACGAAAGTCGTGGTCTGGTCTTCAACCACAACCGCAGGGCCCTTGAAGGTAGCGCCGGCTGCAAGCGTCTCGCGCTGCAGGATCTCGGCTTCCACGTGCTTACCGAGTGCAGCATCGAAGACGCGCCGCGTGCCGATGGAAACGGCCACTGAGGCGGAGACCTCATGTTGCAGCAGCTCACCTTCCACGCCAGGTGCAGGGCGCGCGAGCACCAGGGTCCAGGTCAGCGCCTCGACGCCAAGGTTTGGAATCGTGCGGCTATAGTTGCGCTGGTATTGCGCATCGAAGCGCGCCGCGAAGTCCTTCGCGCTCTCCACCGTATAGGGGCCTGCGGGAAGTTCGACGGAGAGGTCGTGGCCCTGTCCGCGATAGCGCATGTCGGCAAAGCGGCGCTCGCGCAGCTCGCCATAGCCGGCGGCAAGATTGACGATCTCTTCTGCTTCCCGCCGCAGCTTGGCGAAGATGGCATTGATCTCGTCCGGCTCGAATTTCGAGAGCGAGACAACCTTCGACGCCACCGCCTCATAGGCAACTGGTGCCTTGAGGAAGCCGTGGGCCGAGCCCACGCCCGCGCCCTGCGGAATGACGAAGGTGTCAATCCCCAGTTTCTGTGCAATGCGGCCAGCGTGTAGTGGCGCTGCACCGCCCGTGGCGATCAGCACGCGGCTTTCAATCTCGTCGCCATTGTCGGTGGCGTGGACGCGCGTGGCATTGGCCATGTTCTCATCGACGATTTCGATGATGCCAGCAGCACCCGTGACCGCATCGACGCCGATCTTGCCGGAGACATCCGTGTCCACCGCCATGGTCGCGCTTGCCACATCGAGCTCCATGCGCCCGCCCGCAAAGGCCTTGGGGTCGAGCTTGCCGAGCAGCAGATCGGAATCGGTGACAGTGGGATGGGTGCCACCAAGGCCGTAGCAGGCGGGACCGGGGGAAGAGCCCGCGCTTTCAGGGCCCACGAGAATGCGGCCGACCTGATCCACATGGGCGATGGAGCCGCCGCCCGCGCCGATCTCGATCATGTCGATGACGGGGATGCGCAGCGGCAGTCCGCTGCCGGGCAGGAAGCGCACCACGCGGGCCACTTCCAGGGAGCGGCTGTGGCGCGGTTCATAGTCGTTGAGCAGGATGATCTTGGCGGTGGTGCCGCCCATGTCGAGGGCGATGGTTTGCGGCGCACCGATCTGCCGCGCCACATGCTGGCCAAGGATGGCGCCGCCTGCCGGGCCCGATTCCACAAGGCGGATCGGAAAGCGCATGGCGGTCTCGACGGAAGTCAGCGAGCCAGACGACATGATCATCAGCAGCGGGCAGGTTGCGCCCTCCAGTTTCAGCTTGTCGGCGAGCCGCGCGAGATAGCTCGCCATGAGCGGCTGCACATAGGCATTGCCTGCGGTGGTGGAGGCACGCTCATATTCGCGGATCTCCGGACAGACCTCATGGGAGACGCTCACATAGAGGCCGGGGATCTCTGCGTTCAGAATATCGCGCACGCGCGCTTCGTGAGCGGAGTTTGCGTAGGAATGCATGAAGGAGATCGCAACCGACTGCACGTCCGCCTTGCGCAATTCCGGCAAAAGCGCGCGCACGCTGGCCTCATCCAGCGGCAGCAGCACGCTGCCATCCGCAGCGACGCGTTCTGTGACTTCAAACCGCAAGGGGCGTTCCACCAGCGCTGGCGGGCGCACCATCTGCAGATCGTACTGGTCGAAGCGATGGCCGAAGGCGAATTCCAGCGTGTCGCGAAAACCCTTGGTGGCGATCAGCGCCGTTCGCGCCCCGCGTCGTTCGATGATGGCATTGGTGGCCAGCGTCGTACCGTGGATGATGAGCTCGACCTGCGAGGGCGAAACTCCGGCTTCGCCCAGCACCTTGGTGATGCCGTTGAGCACGCCCTCTTCGGGGGCATGGCCGGTGGTCAGCACCTTGCCGGAGGTATAGGCGGAGGGGCCCTGCAGCACCACATCTGTAAATGTGCCGCCGATATCGACTGCA
>CAISZN010000433.1 GCA_903889985.1 uncultured Hyphomicrobiales bacterium
GTTGATTCGGAGCGGTTATAGACAGGCCCGAAGACCATGTGCCTGGCCCGCTCGGCGTCATAGGGGATGAAGGTCACGTCCCACGCGCCGGCGCCAGCAGCCTCGGTGATGGCATTGGAATTGGGATAGGTGACGAAGGCCGGCTCGAGCCCCAGCCGGCGCGCAAAATCTCGTCCGAGATCCACGGCCACCCCATAAGGCGGCCCGCCTTGCCCGCCCGCGAAAGACCAGAAAGCCCCACCCGCCGTGCTGACCGCAATCGCGATCCGCAACTGGCCCGGAACGCCGATTTCACCTGCAATATCCGCTGCTGTCATGGAAACCTCCCGGCGCGGACCATGCTCTGCACGCCCTCCACCCACAAGAGCTTTGTCTCAGCCCTTGACCAAGGGCCAAGACCTACCCACCCTCTTGCCATGGCGAACACCCATGACCCCTACGAGATCACGCCGCAGGTGCTGTTGCGCGCCTATTCCATCGGCATGTTCCCCATGGCCGAGGATGCGGACGATCCCACCCTCTTCTGGGTTGACCCGGAGGAGCGCGGCATCTTTCCCCTCGACGGGCTGGTCGTCTCGAAAAGCCTTGCCAAGGTGGTTCGCTCGGATCGCTTCCGGGTCATGGTCGACCGGGATTTTGATGCGGTCATTGATGCCTGCGCCGGTGGTGGGGCGGACCGGCCCAAGACCTGGATCAACGAGCGCATTCGCCGCCTCTATGGCGACCTCTACCAGCGCGGCTTCGTTCATACGGTCGAGGTCTATGACCAGCGCGACCAGCTCGTTGGTGGGCTCTACGGGGTCATGATCGGTGCCGCCTTCTTTGGTGAGAGCATGTTCCACCGCGCCACGGATGCGTCAAAGGTGGCCCTCGTCCATCTGGTGGCGCGACTGCGGGCAGCCGGGGTGAAACTTCTGGACACCCAGTATGTTACCCCCCACCTCGCTTCCCTGGGCGCCATTGAAGTGCCGCGCGACGACTATCATCGCCTTCTCGACCAGGCGATTGGCGAGCCGGCGGACTTCTATGTCTGGCCTAAGGAAGATCTTGTCTGCGGGCTTCAGGCATTGACTGCGCTCGCGCATGATAAATAACTGATTTTTCAGACGAAATATTCCGCAGAATTCTCAAGTGGCCAACCGGCCATTTATATGAATGTTAAATTTTATAGATCATTCTAATGAACGGCGCAGCGACGGAATCCCCGTCCGGCATGAGGCTGGCTGCCGCCCCGGTCTGAACCCGAATGTCCCTCCGTGCGATGGGTGGCCCCGAAAGGAGCCGTGCCTCGCTAAGTTGTGCGGGTTCCGCGATGCATTTTGCAAATATGCGTTTTCTATCGAAGCTCGGCCTTTGCTTTGGTGCCGTTTTCCTCTGCGTTCTGGCAGCCTCCACCACCCTCTTCTTTGCCCTGCGCAGCGCTGATGACGCGCGCGAGCGCAGCCACACGGCCAATGCTGTCCTTCTTGCCCTTGGCCAGGCTGGAACGGCCCATCTCGACCTGGCGCATACGGCGCGCGGTTACCTCATCACCAAGGTCGAGCGCCATGCCATGCTTTATGGCCAGGCTGCAAAACTCTTTCAGGAAAAGATCACGCAGGCCAGACAGGCCGCCGCTCCCCTTCCCGACGTTCTGAAGCTGATCAATGAGGTCGAGGCGGCGTCTCGTAGCTGGCGCGAGCAGACCGGCGACCCCATGCTGAAATTCGCCCAGGATCCGAAGACCTATGACAAGGCTGTCGAGATCGCCAAGTCACCCGCTGCGAGCGCCCAGCAGCAGGTCTTCCGGGACAAGTTCGAGGCTGCCACCAATGTCCTGACGGAGCTCGTGCGGGAGACGGACACGATCGCCCGCGACAGCATCAGCTGGAGCAATCTCGCCCATCATTCCGGTTCAGCGATGGCGCTGGTCGTTGCTTTGGTCGCTGCCGCATTGCTCATGCGTTCGACGGCAAAGCCGATCATGCAACTTACCGCCACCATGCAGACGCTGGCCGGCGGCAACCACAATGTCACAATCGACAGCGCCGAGCGCAGCGACGAGATTGGCGCCATGGCCAAGGCAGTCGTGCAATTCCGCGAAGCCGCAATCGCCAAGGAAGCGGCTGAACGCGAAGCTGCCATTGCGCGCGACTCCGCCGATCGGATGCGCTCCAGCAACGAAGTCGAACGCATGCGCGACATGCGTGCGGCGCAGGAGACCTGTGAGGAACTCGCCTCTGCGCTGGAGCGCCTGGCGCGTGGCGAATTCACCTACACGATCACCAAGGCCTTTGCCGGCGATCTTGATCGACTGCGCACGGCCTTCAACGGCAGCGTCAGCCGTCTTCGCTTGACCATGCAGGACATCACCAGCAGCTCGGCCGTCATCACCACCGGTGTGGATGAAATCGCTGTGGCCTCCGGCGACCTGTCGCGTCGCACGGAAAGTCAGGCAGCCTCCCTCGAAGAGGCTGCCGCCTCCATCGAGCAGACCGTGACCATGGTGCGCAAGACCGCTGAGGGCGCGGCCCATGCCCATGAGATCGTCAGCCAGACCCGCCAGGACGTGGTGCGCAGCGGCGAAGTGGTGGAACGCTCCATAGCGGCCATGGGCGACATCGAGAAGGCCTCCCGCAAGATCCACGACTTCATCGGGATCATCGACGAGATCGCCTTCCAGACGAACCTGCTCGCGTTGAATGCGGGCGTCGAGGCAGCCCGTGCGGGCGAGGCTGGTCGCGGCTTTGCAGTCGTGGCGCAGGAAGTGCGTGCATTGGCCCAGCGCTCGGCCACCGCGGCCCAGCAGGTCAAGGAGCTGGTCGGCTTCTCCGCCCGTTCGATCAATGACGGTGTGTCGCTTGTCGGAGAGGCAGGCACGGCGCTGGCCCGGATCACCGAGCAGATCGCCGGTATCGACCAGATCGTTGCCGAGATGGCTGCGGGCACGCGCGAACAGGCCAGCGGCCTCGACCAGCTCAATATTGCAGTCCGGCAGATCGACGATTCCACCCAGCAGAATGCAGCCATGGCGGAAGAGACCACCGCTGCAGTCGAGCAGGTGGCAAACGAGGCCCAGCGCCTGCGTCAGCTCATGCAGGAATTCCAGATCGGCGCGGCCACCCCTCAGTCACGGGCAGCCTGAGACGCCACGTCACGGATCGCGGGTGCGATCCTGCGACTGGGTCGGGAAGAAGGTTTGCGACGGCGCCCTGCGGGGCGCCGCTTGCGTCTGGACGTTGGGAATATTGCCGGGAGGCACCAGGCCGGGATTGCGCGGCTGGGCCTGGATTGGTGGTGGAGGCGGCAGGTTGCTGGCCGCCGGCGGCAGCGGCGAGCCTGGCTGCGGCAGGCCGCCCGTCGTGCGCTGCTGGCTCGGCAGCGGCGGGGCGCCCGGTGCACCGGGCAGCGGCGAGGACTGCACGGCCGAAGGATTTGCGCGGGGCGGAGCCGGCTGCTGGTTTGGCTGCGGGGCTGACGGCGGGCGCCGAGCAGCAGGCGTCGCCGGATTTGGTGTGGCCTCTTCCTGCGGGAGCGCGACCACGTCACGGATGACTTCGGTGCCGCCCTTGCAGTCGGTCAGCCAGACGTCATAGACGGGATGCTCGACGCCGTGCAGGCCGGGGCTTGCGGCAAACATCCAGCCCGAGAAGATCTTCTTGAACTCATTGGTCGAGGTCACTTCCTCAACCTCGACGAAGCCATCGGTCTGCGGCGCCTCTGTCTGCGGACGCGTGTAGCAGACACGCGGGGTCACGGTGAGCGAGCCGAACTGCACCGTCTCGTCAGTCGCCACGTCAAAGGCGATGATGCGGCCGGTGATCTTGTCCAGTCCTGCGAAGACCGCGGTCGGATGCTTGATCTTGTCGGCAAAGGCCGGCGCACTCGCCAGCACCAGGGCAAGGGCTGCCATGGAGATGCGGGCGCACGGAATCATTGAGGTCTGACGTGTCATATCCTGCCGATTACCACAGGTCTGGCCGGGGTGGAAAACGCGCCAACGAGCGGAACCGTCACGATGGCGAGGGAATTGGGCCAAATCATGCCCCTTCGGTCTGCATTTCGACAACCGGCTCGCACAGGATCGGGAAATTCACCGAACGCGCGATGAAACAAAGCCTGTGGGCAGCCTCGTGCAGGGCAATGGCAAGCTGCGGATCACCGGCTGCAATGCGCATCCGAGGCCGCAGGATCGCTGATCGGAATTGTCCGCCGGCCACGCCCTGATCCTCCAGAATGGCCTCGCAGTCGTCGGCATAGTCCCGCACGACAATCCCATTTTCAGCTGCCAGATGCAGGTACCAGAGCATGTGGCAGGACGAGATCGAAAGCAGCAGGAGATTTTCGGGATTGTGCCGGCTCGCGTCTCCGCGAAACGCCGGATCCGCCGACATGGGCAGCGGAGGGGCACCGGCAACCAGGGCTTCGAGGTCGCGGCTATAGGAGGCGTAGGATGATGTCCCCTCGCCCCGGTCCCCGGTCCAGCGAAGCGAAGCCCGATACAGATGGTCCCGTGAGCTCACGCCCCCGGGGACCAGGCCTTGTAGTCGCCGGTTGCCGGCGGACGGGCCGCCTCGCGCAGGGTCGAGCCGGTGGGACGATAGGCGAAGGGGGTGCCCGTCTGGTTCGACAGATGAGGCAACTGCCACTCCTTGGCCACGTAGGTTTCCTGCGTGGGCGCCACATCGGTCAGGTAGTGCAGCCAGCCATACCAGCCGGGCGGGGTCGCCGAGGCCTCGCTCACCCCATTGAAGATCACCCAGCGGCGGCAATAGCCGAGCGCCGAATCAATCTTGCCGCCCTTGGTCTGGTAATAGGCATTGCCAAACTCGTCATGGCCGACGAGTTCGCCATTACGGGCCGTATGCCAGCGCGTATTGAGGCTCTGGCCGTTCCACCAGGTGAAGAACTGGGTCAGGAATTTCAGCATCTGTCCGGTCCCGCTGGGGGCGCGGAGGCCCCATCGATTTCGCGCCGGACTATGGCGAGGGGGACACGCCCTGTCCAGTCCACAAGCCGTCGCATGCACCCGATTCGCCCACATCGAACGAGCAGTCCGATTCCCGCCCGGAAATCCGGGGGATGCGGACCGTTGTTGCCCTAAAGCCTCCGACACCTGCTGCAATGGGAAAGGTCAATAGGGCGTCGCCCGAAACTGACCCTCGTCACAAAATCAGGGTGGGGACAGAAGAGAATAGCGGGGAGAGATTCGCCGGATGGACGTGCCCCCTTGCAGATTCGGGGCGACTCATCAGAGACTTATCGGGACAATTTGAAGCAAATCCGATTTATCCACACCTCCCACAACATCTTGTGGCTATCCGTCAAGAGCGACACAAGACCTTGACGAAATCGCGATAGCAGTCGTACCTTTGTCTGACTGCTGGGCCACGCCGCAGCGACCCGCTCCAAAGCCGGGCGCTGCTGGATGGGAACAGCCACGGACCGCCGTTCATCGGGCGACGGACCAAGGCGTTACAGGGATCATCAAGCACTGGGGGCGGGGCCGGAAACGGCCTCACGCAGGCGGCTGCCTGCTTACATGGGACGAAGAAACACATGCGGATCGAGCGGCGTTATACGAAGGCGGGTGAGTCACCCTACGCGTCCATCGAATTCAAGAAGGCCAAGAGCGAGATCCGGAACCCTGATGGGTCGGTGGTCTTCTCCCAGGACAACATCGACGTGCCGGCCACCTGGAGCCAGGTGGCGGCCGACGTGCTGGCCCAGAAGTATTTCCGCAAGGCCGGCGTCCCGGCCCGCCTGAAGAAGGTGGAAGAGAACGACGTCCCCTCGTTCCTGTGGCGCAGCGTGGCTGATGAAGCGGCCCTCGCCGACGTCCCCGAGAAGGAGCGCTATGGCTCCGAGCGGTCCTCGACCGACGTGTTCGACCGCCTTGCCGGCACCTGGACCTACTGGGGCTGGAAGGGCAAGTATTTCGCCACCGAAGAAGACGCCTCCGCCTTCCACGACGAGCTGCGCTACATGCTCGCCAACCAGATGGCCGCGCCGAACTCGCCGCAGTGGTTCAACACGGGCCTGCACTGGGCCTACGGGATCGATGGACCCGGCCAGGGCCATTTCTATGTCGACCCCTTCACCGGCAAGCTGGTGAAGTCGAAGTCATCCTATGAGCATCCCCAGCCCCATGCCTGCTTCATCCAGTCCGTCGCCGACGACCTCGTCAACGAGGGCGGCATCATGGACCTGTGGGTGCGTGAGGCGCGCCTCTTCAAATATGGCTCGGGCACCGGCTCCAACTTCTCCCGCCTGCGCGGCGAGAACGAGAAGCTCTCGGGCGGCGGCCGCTCGTCGGGCCTCATGTCCTTCCTGAAGATCGGTGACCGCGCGGCTGGCGCGATCAAGTCGGGCGGCACGACCCGCCGCGCCGCCAAGATGGTGGTGGTCGACGCTGACCATCCGGATATCGAGAACTACATCGACTGGAAGGTGCGCGAGGAGGAGAAGGTTGCCTCCCTCGTCACCGGCTCGCGCGTCGTCAAGAAGCACCTCAAGGCGGTGCTGAAGGCCTGCGTGAACTGCGAGGGCCCGGGCGACGACTGCTATGCCCCGGAGAAGAACCCGGCGCTGAAGAAGGCCCTCAAGCTCGCCCGCCGCGACGAGGTGCCGGACAACTACCTCAAGCGCATCATCCAGTTCGCCAAGCAGGGCTACACGGACATCAAGTTCGACACCTATGACACGGACTGGGATTCGGAAGCCTACCTGACCGTCTCAGGCCAGAACTCGAACAACTCGGTGCGCGTCACCGACGACTTCCTGCGCGCCGTGGAGACCGATGCGGACTGGACGCTGGTGCGCCGCACCGATGGCAAGCCGCACAAGGTGCTGAAGGCCAGGGACCTGTGGGAAAAGATCGGCTATGCCGCCTGGGCGTCGGCTGATCCGGGCCTGCAGTTCCACACCACCATCAATGACTGGCACACCTGCCCGGCCTCGGGTCCGATCATCGCGTCGAACCCCTGCTCCGAGTACATGTTCCTCGACGATACGGCCTGCAACCTCGCCTCGCTGAACCTGCTTCAGTTCCGCGACGCTGCCACCGGCCGCATCGACATCGCGAGCTACGAGCATGCGGTGCGCCTGTGGACCGTCGTGCTCGAAGTCTCGGTCATGATGGCGCAGTTCCCCAGCCGCGAGATCGCGCAGCTCTCCTACGACTACCGCACGCTCGGCCTTGGCTACGCCAATGTCGGCGGCCTGCTGATGTCGTCGGGCATTCCCTATGACTCCGATGAAGGCCGCGCGATCACCGCTGCCCTCACGGCGATCATGACGGGCATCTGCTATGCGACCTCCGCCGAGATGGCGAGCGAGCTTGGCACCTTCCCGAGCCACAAGCCCAACGCCAAGCACATGCTGCGCGTCATCCGCAACCATCGCCGCGCGGCCTATGGCGAGACCTCCGGCTATGAGGCCCTAGCGGTCATGCCGGTCGCCCTCGACCACGCCTCCATCAAGGACACGGCGCTGATCGAGGCCTCCAAGCGCGCCTGGGACAAGGCCCTCGCGCTCGGCGAGAAGCACGGCTATCGCAATGCGCAGGTCTCCGTGGTCGCCCCCACCGGCACCATCGGCCTCGTGATGGATTGCGACACCACCGGCATCGAGCCCGACTTCGCGCTGGTGAAGTTCAAGAAGCTTGCTGGCGGCGGCTACTTCAAGATCATCAACCGCGCCGTGCCGGAGGCCCTGCGGGTGCTCGGCTATCGCGGCGCTGACATCGCCGAGATCGAGGCCTATGCGCTGGGCCATGCGTCCCTGCGCCAGGCACCCGGTGTCAACCACACCACGCTTGCGGCCCGTGGCTTCACCCAGGAGAAGCTGGAGCAGCTTGAGAAGTCGCTGGCCAATGCCTTCGACATCAAGTTCGTCTTCAATAAGTGGAACCTCGGCGCTGACTTCCTCACCGGTGCGCTCGGCGTCCCGGCGGAGAAGCTCGACGATCCGAGCTTCGAGCTGCTGCCCTTCCTCGGCTTCTCCAAGGCCGAGATCGAGGCTGCCAATATCCACGCCTGCGGTGCCATGACGCTGGAAGGCGCCCCGCATCTCAAGCTCGAGCACTATGCGGTGTTCGATTGCGCCAATGCCTGCGGACGCACGGGCAAGCGCTATCTCTCGGTCGAGAGCCACATCCGCATGCTGGCGGCTGCCCAGCCCTTCATCACCGGCGCGATCTCGAAGACCATCAACATGGCCAACGATGCGACGGTGGAGGACTGCAAGGAAGCCTACCTGCTGAGCTGGAAGCTCGGCCTCAAGGCCAATGCGCTCTATCGCGATGGCTCGAAGCTCTCGCAGCCCCTCAACTCGCAGCTCATCCAGGACGATGAGGACGAGGACGAGGATGCCGTCGAAAGCTTCGTGCAGCTCCCCAATGCGGCCCGCACCGCAGCGGCAGCCGAAAAGATCGTCGAGAAGATCGTCGAGCGCGTCACCATCGAGCGCACCCGCGAGCGCGAGCGCCTGCCCGATCGTCGCAAGGGCTATACCCAGAAGGCCGTGGTCGGTGGCCACAAGGTCTATCTGCGCACCGGCGAATATCAGGACGGCCGCATCGGCGAGATCTTCATCGACATGCACAAGGAGGGCGCTGCCTTCCGCTCGCTGATGAACAACTTCGCCATCGCGATCTCGGTCGGCCTCCAGTACGGCGTGCCGCTGGAAGAATATGTCGATGCCTTCACCTTCACCCGCTTCGAACCGGCGGGCTTCGTGCAGGGCAACGACGCCATCAAGAACGCTACGTCGATCCTCGACTATGTGTTCCGCGAACTGGCGATCTCCTACCTCAACCGCAACGATCTCGCGCACGTCGACCCGAGCGAGATCGGCGGCACGGTGATCGGCAAGGGCGAAGACCAGAGCCGCGCGCCGCAGACCTCTGCGCCGCTCGTCTCCTCGGGCTTCATCCGCGGCAAGCATGAGCGCCTCATGCTCGTGCAGGGCACCGGCACCCATGGCCCGGCGGTGGTGACGGAGACGGTGGCCCGCGCTGCGGACGCCCCGGCCTCGACGACGACGCTTCGGCAGGACGTGGCCTTCGGCGGCCTCGACTGGGCGCCCTCGGGCAGCGCAGCCAAGGCGGCTCCCGTCCGCGACGCCGTCGCCGACCGCCGCGCGGAAGCGCGCATGAAGGGCTACGTGGGCGAGTCCTGCCCCGAGTGCGCCAACTTCACGCTGGTGCGGAATGGCACTTGTTTGAAGTGCGACACGTGTGGTTCGACGACCGGCTGCAGCTGAGCGCGCTGAACTGAACTGAAACTGTGACGAGGACCATAGTTCTTCCGCAAAAGACGTTAGTCTTTCCGCAAATGGAACTAAGGTTCTTCCGCAGGCGCATGCAATCGAAAGCCCGTGCTGGTGAAAATCCCGAAGTTTGAGAGGTTTTGTTCGAGACCGACCGGGTCGCTCAAAGTGATCGAGTGACCCGATCAACCAAAAAAACTGCCGATGGCCACCTACGAAAACTTCTAAAGAATTGAAGGATTCCCAAGGTCGCCTTCACAAACGAACCCATAGTTGCGCTCACTAACGCGCAGGAAA